>JAVHLZ010000011.1 GCA_031081675.1 Armatimonadota bacterium | reverse complement strand
TGGCCAGGGCCCGGACCTCGTTGAGGGTCACGTCGGGATGGTAGCGGATGCCGCCCTTGGTGGGCCCCAGGACCGTGCTGTGGTGCACCCGGTAGCCGGCGAAGACCCGCACCGACCCGTCGTCCATCTTCACCGGGAAGTTCACGGTCAGCTCCCGTTTGGGGTAGGCGAGGAACTCCCGGATGCCCCGCTTGAGGGGCAGGTGGTCGGCGGCCTCGCTGAACTGGCGCAGGGCCATCTGCCAGGCGTCTTCCTTGGGCGCCATCACCATCGTCGTCACGGCCATCGCACCCCCTCAGGCGTGTGGGTTCGTGCCGGGCCGCCGGGGGGCGGCCCCCACCGTGGAGGTATAGGGGATCGCGCGGGATGTGCGTATCAGGCGGCTACCCGATGGTCACGCCGGGCCGCGCGGGGGCCGCCATGCATCCGGCGGATGGCCTCCCCCCGCCCTGGGGGGTGCCGCGTCCGGGCGCGCCGCGGCCAGCTGCGCGATGCGCAGCGGCCCCCGGGCGACGTCGGCCAGGGTGAGGGACTCCATCATCTCCACCACCTGGGGGCGGACCGTCTTCCACAGCTCGTGGAGGATGCAGGGCCGGTCGTCTGAACACCGGTTGCTCCAGAAGACGCACCTGCGGAACACGTCGGCCCCCTCCACCGCCTCCACGATCTCCTTGACGCTGATCGCCTCCGGAGGGCGCGCCAGACCATAACCCCGCCGCCCGCCCCGGTGGGATGTCAGCAGGCCGGCGCGGGTCAGCCTGCGGAAGATCTTGGCGAGGAACACCGGCGGCAGCCCCCCGGCGCTGGCGATGGACCGCAGGGTCAGGACTGTCCCCGGCTTCTTCCGGGCCAGATGGGCCAGGCCGGCCAGGGCGTACTCGCTCTCGCGGCTCAGCTTCACGGCGGCATCGGCGCCGGGCGCGGGGCCGCCGGCACCCGGGCGGGGGGCCGCGGGCCCAGGACCGCCGCCAGCACCTGGGCCACGAAGAGCACACCGCCCGCGACAGCCGGCACCACCGCGGGCGCCATCAGGCGCAGGGCGAACGCCCACGGCCCGGAGGCCGCCACGCTGCCGACCATCTTGCGGGGCGCGCCCAAGGCCCCCGCCCACGCCAGGACGGCGACGGTCGCCAGCACCCCCAGCCCGAACACCCACAGCTGCAGCGCGGCCATCCGGCGGCTTCCCCGCGCCCACCCCCAGGCGTGCAGCAGGTGGTGGATGACGCCCATGAACGCCACCGTGACCCCGCCCACCAGCATCGCGTGATAGTGGGCCGTGACCCGCAGCGTGCCGCGGATCCCCACCGGCGCCAGAACCCCTCCCAGGACGTAGAATGCCATCGAGAGCGCCAGCGCCGCCACCTCCGGGCTGGACCGCAGAAGCCCCGGCGACCGCCGGCACGCGGCCGCGACCGCCGCGCCGACCACCCCCAGGTGGATGACCGTCGGGATACTGATCCCGACCCCCAGCGCCAGGTTGACCTTCCATAAAGCCGGGAGCGCCGCCGGCTCCGGTCCCGCGTACACGGCCGCGCCCCCCAGGGCCAGGAGCGGGTACAGGCCGAAGGCCGCCCGGATCAGACGCGGAGCCGGCGAGACCGTGCCCGCGCCGCGGGCCAGCACATACCAGGCCAGCGCCATCGCCCCCGCGTAGACGAACTGCAGGGCGTGACCGGCGCCCCAGAAGACGATCTGGTAGGGCAGGCGACCCGCCCGAAGGATCCCCGCCACAGCCGCCAGCAGGGTGACGCCGAACGTCGCGGCCACGCAGGACGCTCCCCAGGCCACCGCCGACCGACCCCGCCGGACCGGGCGCACGATGGACATCAGGCCCCCCGCCGCCCCCGCCGCCACCAGAGCCAGGCCGGCCAGGTACGCGGGCGCGTCCACCACCGGGACGTAGTCGCTGAGGACCGGCCGGCCGCGCCCGGACAGGCTGGCTAACAGAACCAGGAGGCTCCCTCCGGCGGCCAGGATCGCCCCGACCCGGCCCCCGCCGCCCGCGCCCCGGCCCCCGCAGGCGGCCAGGGCGGTGACGACCACGCCGCCCAGCAGCCACACGATCAGCGCGAAGGCCACGTGGCCGACCAGGAGGGTGGAAAAAGTGTGCGGGGACAGGAACCGGGCTCCGGGCATGCGCGCGAGAGCCACCAGGACCGCCAGCAACCCGGAGGTACCCGCCGCCCCCGCCGCCACCCCCAGCCACGCGCGCAGGAGGGTGGGGTCCGCCGCGGCCGGACTGCGGGCAGGCGACGACGTCATCAGTGGCCGATGGGCCACGCCCGGGCCAGGTTGAGGTAGTTGGCCACGTACATGGCCAGGAAGAACGCGGCGAAGATCAGGCACAGGATGAAGGTGCCGCGGACGCCCACGTCCCGGGCGTGGCCCGGGTTGGAGGCCGGCTGCGGGATGGCGTACTCGCGCCGCAGCTCCTCGTCGGTGAGCCGGCGCCCTCCCAGGACCGTCCCGACCACCAGGGCCACGAACAGCGCCCCGCCGGCCAGCGCCAGCAGGCCGCCGACGCCCGCCACCGTCAGCAGGGCGAACACCTCCGGCGGGTACCGGAAGGCCAGCGGCGACCGACCGAAGGCGAACACGTCCGGCTGCTTGCGGGGCAGGCCAAAGCGTACGCCCAGCTGCAGGAACGCCAGGACCATCAGGCCCACCCCGATCCCGAACAGCCAGGGCTGGACTGCCGCCAGGCGGGGGGCGACCACCCGCCGGCGGAAGATCAGGGGCAGCACGTAGTAGGTCAGGCCCATGAACGCCAGCGTGGTCCCCGCCACCACGACGCCGTGGAAGTGGCCCATGATGGCGGTGGTGTTGTGCCACTTGAGGTTCAGCTGCTCGGTGCCGGCGATGACCCCGGTGGTCCCGCCCAGAAAGCCGAACAACGCCACCGACAGGACCAGGCTGCTGAAGGCCGGGTTGCGCCAGGGCCCCCGGGCCAGCCACTGGAACAGCCCCCGGTCGTAGCCCCGCGCCCGCTGGCCGATCTCCACGCTGCCGGGGACGGCGAAGGCGTGGATCATGCTGCCCAGGACGGCCAGGTGCATCAGGTAGCCGGTGTTGATCCACTTCCAGCCCACCGACAGGGCGCCGCTGGGTTCGGTCTGCAGGTGGTGGGCGGAGCCGAGGTTGATCGCCACCAGGTACAGGACGAAGGCGAACCGCGAGATCTTCTCGCTGGGCGTCGTCCCCCCCACCGTGAGGAACGCCAGCAGGTACCACACCGAGATGGTGGCGCCCAGGTTGATCTGCTGGGAGGGGTGGCCGTACCCCCAGTACACCAGCTTCCACACGAACGGGTTCAGGGACGGGACCAGGCCCACCGCCCACAGGAAGGCGGGGACGAAGACCATCGCCCCCACCAGCAGGGTGGCCACCGCCAGGACCGCCGTGACAAACGCCCCGTAGACCACCAGGGGCAGCGGCCCCTGGGAGGCCTTCTCCTTGCGGGCCCGGTAGACCGTGGCAAAGAAGATGGCCACGGCCAGCAGGGCTCCCACCGCGAACAGGTCGGTGCCCAGGTAGAAGTCCCACGTCCCCCGCAGGGGCGGATAGGGCTGGAAGGACAGGTGATTCAGAGGCGAGCGCAGGATGGCCGCCTCCACCATCGCGGCCCCGATCGCCATCAGGCCGAACGCCCCCCAGGCGAGCCGTGTCCCGGCCAGGCGTGCGTTCAGCATCACCGAGCCGGCGAAGTACAGGATGGCCACCTCGAAGAAGATGATCCAGAAGATGAGCATGCTCCAGCCGTGCAGGGCGATGAACTGATAGAAGGTGCGGGGGGCAAACAGGCCCAGCCATCGGGTCAGCAGGACCACAACGGCGGCGATCCCGCCGATGAGCAGGAAGACCACCGCGGCCACGGCGTTGGCCTTGATCAGATTCTCCGTCTGCCGGTAGACCCGGAAGCCGGTGACCGCGCAGGTACGCGCCTCGCTGGCCATGGGAGGTCACCTCTCCACCACGACGATCTTGCCCAGCATGAACTCGTGCCCGAGGCCGCAGAACTCGTTGCACGCCAGGTTGTACACACCGGGCGTGGTGGGCGTGAACGGCAGCACCCACTCATACCCGGGGTACAGCTGCAGGTTCCACTGGTGGGGATGGGCGATGGAGAAGCCGTGGAGGTAGTCCAGCGACGCGATGTGCAGGGTGTAGCGCTCGCCCGCCCGCAGCCGCAGGATGGGGTAGAAGGCGAAGCGGGTGGCGTACATGTACACGTCGCTTCCCGGCGGCGGCTCCACCACCGGCCGCCCGGCCTCCTCGCCCACCTGGTACTGGCGGGCGAAGGCCTCGACCTGGGCTCTGTAGGCCGCAGGGGTCACCCGGAACGCCCGCCCCTCGGTGTTCTGCCGGCCCACCGCGTGCCAGACCAGCATCATGGCCGAGAAGAACACCACCACCATGACCACAGCCAGCGCCACCCAGATCCGCTCCAGGCGGCTGACCCGCTCGTGCCAGTACACCCGCTCCGGTGCCACCGCCATCGGCGACCCCTCCCGCGCCTATCGGGCCGGGATGCGCAGCACGTCCAGGACGCCCCAGACCACGTAGGCGATGAAGAAGATCACGTTGCTGAGGACCAGCCACAGCCAGATGTGGTCGAACACCCGTTGCCAGACCGGAGGTTGAGACCGCACGGCCGCTCTCCCCCCTCCCTGCCTCCGCGCCCTGCAGGTCCGGCATCCGCCCCGCCGCATACGCACAGCGCCGCCGCACAGATGTCTGCGGCGGCGCCGTCCCGCACACCCTCACGGTTCCGGCGGCGTGTCCTCACCGGACTCCCGAAGAGCGGGCTCGTCATGGGTGAATGGACCAAAATGGTCCTTTTAGGCATCTCACACTTTGCCACGGATCCGGCTTCCTGTCAAGACGCCATAACCGCCAGGGAAAAGCGCCGGCCTCCGTCGAAAGGCCGGCGCGGGAGGGACCGACATGCGGACGTTGTACAGGTGGGGCGGGGTGGCGGGCGTTCTGGCGGCCGCCGCCCTGGTGTGGGTGGCGGTGGCTGTGGGAGTCGTCATGCCCGCGGCGGGCCTGGGACCTCCCGGCCCCTACCCCCACTACAACCCCGACAGCCTGCTCCCGTTCATCAGGCAGCGTCCGGTCCTGTTCGGCCTGCTCAACGTCGGCGGGGGCGCCGTCGCGGCGCTTCTGGCGCTGGCGTTCGTGACAGCCCTGGGCGAGCGGCTGCGGGAGGCCGGCGCCGCCGGCCGGTTCGGACGGACTCTGGCCGTGGTGGGGACCGCCGCTCTGGCTCTGGAGGCGCTGTTGTGGCAGGGTGGCGTGGCGGCCCTGGCCCGCCTCCAGACTACCGATCCGGTGGCGGCCCGGCACGCGTTCTTTGCCCTGGCCGGCGTGATCGGCAGTGTGGACCTGCTGGGCACGGCGGCCGTGGGGCTGGGAGTCCTGTTGCTGGGGTCGGCGATGCGGTCGCTGCCCTCCTACGCCGGCGCCGGCACCGTGGGGATGCTGGGGGGCGCCCTGCTTGTGGCCTCCCGGATCGTGCCCGGCCGTCTGCTGGTGGGACTCAGCGCCCTGCTGGCGGTGGTCTGGCTGGTATGGAGCGGGCTCCTGCTGCGGAGGGAGACCTCCCGCGCGCCGTAATAAGCTACCGGCCGACGTGGACCACAAAAGAGGCGTCCGGCCTGCCCGCTTTTCCTCTGATCCGGATCACCCACCGCCCGTCCATGGAAAAGACATGGCGGGCCTCGTAGACGCCCGGCGCCATGCGCCGGAACTCCACCGCCTCGACGCCGTGATCCATCTCCGGCATCCCCGCCTCCGCCTGCAGCTCGAGCACTTCCAGGGGAGCGTCGGCCGGACCGGTGAGGCGCAGGCGCAGGACCACGGGCTGGAGGGCCACCGGGCGGCGCGGCGTCCAGGAGAGCGTGGCGGACCATCCCTCGCCGTACGCCCGCAGGGACGTCCCGGAGGCGCAGCCCGCGGCGAGCAGGAGACACGCGGCCACCAGCGCCCGGGCGGTCACGGTTCCACCATTCCCCCAAAACGCCGTCGCCCCACCGCGTAGCCCCCGATGGCCCACGCGGCCAGAACGGCCACGAGGAGCACCACCACTCCCGCCGTGCCCACCTCCCCCGCGGCATACTGGCCAAGAGGGCCGGTCAGGTCGGCGGATCCGGTCACCGCCACGATGGCCGCGATCCGGAAGGCGCTGACCGGGTTGGCGGCGGCCAGCGCGAACACGACCGCGGGGGGCAGCCGCAGGATCACCACCGTGGTCAGCACCCCCAGGTCGCTGAGGATCACCAGCGCCAGCCACGCCACCAGCGACTGGCCCAGGGCCCGGCTGCGGGTGGGCGCGCGCGCCGACAGCGCAAAGCCGACCGACAGGGTGGTCAGGGCCAGCAAGGCCGAGAGCCCCACCAGCCACAGGTACGCTCCGACGCCCCCGGGTCCGGCCCGCAGCGCCAGGATCACGCCCGCGCCTCCGAACCCCACCAGCGTGGCGGCGACCAGACCCCACGCCACACCCAGGTACGCGCCGGCGAACACATCGCCGCGCCCGACGGGCTGGCTGAGCACCATCTCCAGGGCACCGCTCTCCCGCAGTCCGGGGATCCACCCGCATCCCACTGTCAGCCCCAGCAGGGGCACGAACAGCATCGCCAGGGAGATCAGCGTCGCCGCCGCCCGGTCAAACGACGACACGCCCTGGATGCCGACCCCGGCCAGGGCCATCAGAGCCGCCGCCGCGGCCAGGGCTCCGAAAGCGACCGCCACCGAGGCGAACCAGCGGTCCCGCACCACCGCGCGGGCGTCCCACCGCATCAGGACTCCGACCGCCCTCACCGGCGCGCCTCCACCAGCAGCTCCCGCAGGCCGGGGGAGCGCAGGCGGAACGGCCTGCCGTCCACCGCCGCCATCACCCGGGGGAGATCGGTTTCGCGGACCCGTAGCCGCACCTGCCCCCCGGTGTCCGCCAGGACGACAACCTCCGACCCCACCGCCGGAACCGGGGCGGGCAGCACCACTTCCACCCACCGCAGGCGGGCGAGCTCGTCGACGGTCAGGTCGGCCGCGACACGGCCGCCCTCCAGGGCCACCACCCGGTCCACGCGGGCGTCCAGGCCATCCAGGTGGTGGGTCGCCACCAGCACGGTCGCGCCCCGTCGGGCGGCCTCGTCCAGCCACCCGTGCAGCCGCGCCTCCCCGTCGCGGTCCAGATGGGCCGCCGGCTCGTCCAGCAGCCATACCGGCGGGTCGGCGATGCGGCTGCAGGCCAGAGCCAGCCGGCGGACCATGCCGCCCGACAGGGCCCGCACGGGCCGCGAGGCGTGGGCGGCCAGATCCGCCGTCTCCAGCACCGCGCGGGGATCGACGTCGACCCCGCGCAGCTCCGCGCACATCTGGACGACCTCGGCGATAGTCAGCGTCGCCGGAAAAGCGGGAATTTGAGGGACGTAGCCGACCAGAGCCCGCGCCGCAGGACCGTCGGACCGGACGTCCCGCCCGCCGATCCGGGCCGTTCCCTCTGCCGGCACCAGGCCCAGCAGGGCGCGCAGCAGTGTGGTCTTGCCCGCGCCGTTGGGCCCCACGACGGCCACCCGCTGTCCAGCGGGCACCACCAGATCCACGCCCCGCAGGACCTCCCGGGGGCCGAACCTCACACGCAGGTCGCAGACCTCGATCACGGGATCTCCCTCCGCGCGGGACGCAGCGCCCCGGCGGCCATGACCACGCCGGCGGCCGTCAGCGCGGCGGCGACGGCCGCGAACAGCACGGATCCTTGCGCCTCCCGGAACGCGTCCGGGACCGCCGGGCGCACCAGGGGGAAGGGATCTTCCACAAGGACCTCCGGGGCAAACAGGGGCAACAGCCGGGCGGCGGTATCCAGGGCGTCCACCGCCACCGATCCCCAGAGGATCCGGGTGTCGGGGGCGCGGTCGGCCAGCCCTTCAAACCACCGGCGGACCGCGTGAGGTACGTCGCCGACCCCGTCTTTGGACAGGTCCCACCCCGCGTAGTCGCTCCAGTAGTTGCCCCGCCCCTCCCACGCCCAGCGGGCAGGGCTGCGCCCTCCATCCACCCGCACCTGCTCGGTGTTGCCGGCGATGGTATTGCCGGTGAACGCGATGCCCGAGGCGTTGCTGAGCAGGACGATCCCGGTCCGGTTGCCGGCGATGACGTTGCCGGCCACCATGGCAATGCCATCATCCCGCCGCGGCGTCCCGTCCACATACAGCCCCACGTGGTTGTCCGCCAGCAGGTTCCCCTCCACCACCACGTCGTCGGACTCCTTGAGGGCGACCCCCACCCCGGTGGGTCCCCGGTGGCGGAGAAACCGGTTGCCCTCCAGCCGCACCCCGGTGCTGTACATCACGTAGGCGCCCACCGCATTGTCCTCGAAGACGCTGTCCAGCACCCGCATCTCATCCGCGTACATCAGGTGCACGCCGTACCGGGAGCCCCGTACCCGCGCCCCGTGCAGGACCGAGCCGCGGGAGAACCAGACCAGCACGTCCCGCAGCGCCTCCACCTCCAGGCCGGTGAGGACCACCCGGTCACTGTACCACAGGCGGACGGCGTCTCCCCGCCGGCTGAGGGGCAGCGCCTTCCCCCGCATGCGCACCCGCCGGACCACCGCGCCATGGGCCTGCTTGAGGTTGAGGCCGAAGAGCACGTCCTCCAGGGTCACGTCCTCGATCAGCACCCCGGCCGCGCCCACGAAGACCCCCGCGTCCTCGGTGTTGAGGTCGCTGCCGCTTCCCCGCAGGATCAGCCCCCGCACCACAACGCCCGGGGACTCCACCCGCACCACGGTGCCCCGTCCCCCGGCGTCGATGGCGGCGCCGGGTGCTCCCACCAGGCGCAGAGGCTTGCGGATCACCACGCCCCCGGACTGCACGCCCCGCACCAGAACCTCGGCCCCCGCCGGCGCCCGGTCGATCAGGGTCTGCAGGGCATCGCCCGGAGGCATCCCCGCGGTGGGCGGTGCCATCCCGGCGGCCGCCAGGATCGCCGCGACGAAGGCGGCGAGCAGGGGACCTGTCACCGGCGCCACCCCGTCACGACGTTGTACAGGGCCAGCGCCGCCGTGGCCACCGCCAGCAGGAACCCCCAGCGGGGCGCGGCCACCGTGGTGAACTGCATGACGGTGCCCCGGCCGATCACCGGCGGCATGAAGGGCTCCACCCGGATGGGGGCGGAAGGATCCAGCGAGTGGCCGAACCGCCACAGCCAGTACGCGAGGTCCGCCACCACCCCGACGGGAAAGACGACGGCCGGCGCCTGCAGGAGCAGCCCCAGGCGGCCGAACAGCGGCGCGGAGCCCACGGCCAGCACACCACCGAGGACCAGCGGCACCGCCAGGCGCCGCTCCAGCGGCGCCGCCAGGCTCAGGCTCTTCATGCCGATGTAGTGGTTGAGGATGTCAATCTCCCGGGCGTCGCCTCCCACCCGGGTGAGGTAGATGTCGGCCCGCAGGCCGCCGGGATACTGGGGGGCGTACAATGTGACGCGCCAGTAGGGCATCAGCAGCGACAGGCCCAGCAGCGCCGCCGCCGCCAGGGAGCGCACCCACCGCCCGTCGGAGCGCGCCCGGGCCCGCGCCAGGGACTCCCGCATCGCCGCCAGGGCCATCGCTTCCGTCCTCCTTGGGGCGCGGGGGCGGGGAGGCCCGCCCCCGCGCGTTCACTCAGGGCTCGACCTCCAGGTAGCCGGCCATCTCCAGGTGCAGCGCCGAGCAGAACTCGGTGCAGTAGAACGGGAAGACGCCGGCCCGGTCGGCCGTGAAGATCACGGTCTCGGTCTTGCCCGGCTCCAGGCTCAGGTTGATGTTGTGGCGGTCGATGGCAAACCCGTGGATGGCGTCCTTGGCCCGCTCAATGTTGGTGATGTGGATGATCACCGTGTCGCCCTTCTTCGCCCGGATCCGGTCCGGGGTGAAGTGGCTGCGCATGGCGGTCATCCAGACCTCCACCGTCCGCCCCCGCCGCTCGATCCGTTCCTTGCCGGCGGTCACGGCCTGCGGGTCGGGCTGCATGGTGAGCGGGTTGATGCCCACCTGCGGGTAGACCGCCCACGACGTGACCCGCTCCAGCGGGATGATCTGCGCCAGGTGGGGTTCCGCCAGGCCGACGGGGGTGTTGCTCAGCAGGCGCATCTTCTCGCCGCTGATGTCGATCAGCTGCAGGTTCTGGGGGAACAGCGGCCCGACGTTGCGGTACTGGTCCACCGACCACTTGTTGAGGGCCACCAGGTACTTGCCGCCCGGCCTGGCCGTGTCCCCCATGACCGTGGCCAGGTGGCCGATGTTGTACTGCACCGGCAGCGTGTCCACCAGCTTCCAGGCGTCCCCGCCCCGGTGGTAGGGCTCGCCCAGGGTCCACTTGGCCACGGCGCTGTCCAGGAACAGGCTGGTGTAGGCGTTGCCCCGGTCGTCAAACTGGGTGTGCAGCGGCCCCAGGCCCACCTTCACCTGGGCCGCCACCACCCGGTCGAAGGCCAGGATGGGCACTCCGTAGGGGTCGCGACCCGAGAACGCCCGGTCCCGGACGGCCTGCTGGATCTTCCGGAACGAGTACACGGTGACGTTGGGGTCCAGCTTGCCGCCCACCACGATGTAGTCTCCCCGGGGCGCCACGTCCACCCCGTGGGGGCTCTTGGGCTCGGGCGCAAAGTACAGGACGCCTCCCTCCACGGCGTCCCGCAAGGACAGGACCTTGATGCCGTTCACGGTCCGGGCCCGGCCCTGGGCCACCAGCTCGGCGGCCCGCCGGTAGTTGATGATGTGCAGGTAGTCCACGTCCCGCGCCGAGGCGCCGATCTCCATGGGCGGCTGCTTGTCCAGGGTCCCCCCGATGGCCCGCTCGGTGTTGAACGAGTTGATGAATGCCCACCCATCGCTCTCCAGGCGGCCGAAGTCCGCCAGGTCCTGCCAGTAGGGGGGCACCTCGATCTGGAAAGAGCGGGCGGGGTCGATGCGGCCCCGGGCGCGGTCAAAGCGCCAGAAGGTCACCAGACCCCGGTAGTGCTGGTTGTAGGCCTCCTGGGACAGCGCCCGGTATCCTGGCGGGAACGGCGCCGCGTACTGCGTGGCCTCCAGCACGTAGTCGGTGTCGGGGCTCACCACCGCCCCGTGGTTGCTGTAGGCATTGGGGTTGCGGACGATCTGCTTGGTGGAGAAGTCCCGCAGGTCGATGACCGCGATGCGCGCGTTGGCCTTGTCGTTGATGAACAGGTACTGGCCGTCGTATTCGCCCTTGGTCTCACTGAGGGCCGGGTGGTGAGTGTCTCCCCACGCCAGGGATTCCCCCTTTCCCTCCCCGCCGGCGAGGATCTCCCGGCTCTCCTTGCTGAACCCGTATCCCTGCCAGGGCTCCGGGGCGAACACGCCGATGACCCGCAGCAACCGCATGGAGGGCAGCCCGTACACCAGGACCTGGCCTGACTGGCCGCCCGACGAAAACATCAGGTACTCGTCATATTTGCCCGGCGGCACATAGGTCTGCACCGCCGCCAGGACCTGGTCGGGTGTCAGGCCCCGGGCGCGGATCACCTCCTGCAGGGTGGGCTGTCCGGGACCCGCGGACGCACCCCAGCGGCCGGCGACGGCCGCCACCAGGGCGACAGCCAGGCCCAGGATCCCCGGGATCAGCCAGCGATGGCGTCTCATGTTCTCCCCCCTTGTTTGCGGCAGCCGCCTCAGCGGACCACCAGTTTGGCTGTCATGCCGGCCTCCTTGTGGCCCGGCACCTCGCACACCAGGGTGTAGGTTCCCGGCCGCAGGTCCACCACCAGTTCCTCGGTCTGGCCGGGGCGGATCTGGGACGTGCGCTTGTCGAGCTCCACGATCACGAAGTCGTGCTCCACCGTGCCCTCGTTGCGGACCACGAACTTCACCCGGCCGGCAGGGACCTCGGTGGCCGACAGGGTGAAGCCGAACTCCCGCGTGGTCACCATCACCGTGCCCTCCTCGGGGGCCGCGGGCTGCGCCTGGGGCTGCTCCGGGGGAGCCGCCTGCCGGCCTCCGCAGGCCGCCGCGCCCACCGCGGCCAGAACCACGAGTGCCATCAGGCCCATCCACCGTCCCCTCACGCGTCTCACCTCCACCGATGGGATTCGGGCTGCTGCCCGCCCGTCGACATCTCCTTGAGGACCGATCTGGATCGCGCCTCGCCGCCTCCCCGCGCCCGGGAGGATCCCGCGGCCAGGGAGGCCACCGTCACCGCGGCCATCTCGCGCTCCACCACGGCCTGCAGACGCGCCAGCGCGCTCCGCACCGGGCACGGCTGCGGACACGGGCAGTCGCCCCACACGATGCACTGGTTGATGGCCACCGGCCCTTCCACCGCCTGCACCACGTCTGCCAGGGTCAGCGCCTGCGGCGGCCTCGCCAGAGCCACGCCGCCCCGCGACCCGCGGAAGGTGCGCACGATCCCCCGGCGGGCCAGCGCCTGGATGATCTTGGCCGCGTACGCCGGCGGGATGCGCTGGCGGCGGGCGACGTCCACCGACCGGGTGCGGGGATGCGCGCACAGGTCCAGCACGGTGCGCAGGGCGTAGTGGGCGTGTCGTGAAAGCCGCATAAAGTGGACAAACGGGAGACGTTTGTCGGATTCACCCTATCCCGCGCAGGGATCGCCCGCCATCGGGCGGGGAGAGGAATTGCATCGGGCCGGCGCCCGATGGGCGCCACCGGCCCGGGTCTAGGTCCGGGGGACGCGGATGAGGAGGACCGGACGTCGTCCGGCGCCGATCACGCGGGAGGCCACGCTGCCGGCCCACAGGGCGCTGACGCCCGACCGGCCGTGGGTGGCCATGACGATGAGGTCGGCGCGCTCCCGGGCGGCGGTCTCCAGCAGGACCTGCACGGGCTCCCCCCGCTCCACGGCTGCCCGCGCGGCGATGCCGGCGGCGCGGACGCGGGCGGCCACGCCCTCCAGGTACGCCGCGGCCTCCCGGGCCTCCACGTCCAGCAGGGCCGCCGCTGCCGTCGGCATCAGGCGCGCGGCGGGAGCCCGCTCGTCGGAGATGGTGTCAACCGTGGGGACCACCCACACCAGCAGCAGGTCGGCCCCGCACGCCGCAGCGATCCGGATGCCGGGCTCCACCGCCGTCTCGGCCGCCTCGCTGCCATCCAGGGGGACCAGGATGCGTTGGCAGGTGAAGGGCGCGTCGCGGCCGCGCTCCGAGGGCGGCAGCAGCAGGACGGGAGTCCGGCCGCGCTGCAGCACCTGCTCGGCCACCCGGCCGTACAGCAGCCCCCGGACCCCACCCCGCCCGTGGCTGGTGAGGACGATGAGGTCGACGCCCGCCGCTTCCGCCTGCCGGGCGATGGTGGCCGCCACACCCCCGGACTCGGGGCACACCACGCCGCGGGCCGTCACACCCCGCCGGCCCATCCACTCGACCGCGCCGTCCAGGTACGCCCGGGCCTCGGCCTCGGTGCGCACGTGACGGTCTCCGTGCACGGTCGGCGGGGGCCCCGACTCCAGCACGTGCAGGAGGACCACGGGCGCCTGCAGCCGGACCGCGAGCTCTGCGGCGGCCGGCAGCGCCGACTCCGCCAGGCGCGACCCGTCCAGGGGAACCAGCAGCCGCGTGAACACCGTCAGCCTCCCCCCGCCAGCCGGACCAGCAGAAAGACGTTGAGGGCGGTGATCAGCGCCGTGGCCGCAGCGGCCAGCCCCGTGGTGACCGGGTGGTTGACCAGCGAGCCCATCAGGTCCCGGCGGCTGGTGAAGGCGACCAGGGGCACCAGCGCAAAGGGCAGTCCGAAGCTGAGGACGACCTGGCTGATGACCAGCGTGCGGGTGGGATCCAGCCCCAGGGCGATCACCACCAGGGCCGGCGCCATCGTGACCACCCGGCGCACCCACACGGGAATCTGCCGGTGCAGGAACCCCTGCATGATCACCTGCCCCGCCAGCGTCCCCACGGTGGACGACGACAGCCCCGACGCCAGCAACGACACGGCAAAGACGGCGCTGCTGGCCGATCCCAGGAGGGGAGCCAGGGTGCGATGGGCTTCCTCGATGCTGGCGATGTGGCTGAGCCCGGCCCGGTAGAACGTGGAGGCGGCCATGATCAGGATGGCCGCGTTGATCAGGCCGGCCAGCGCCATGGCGATGGCCACGTCAATGACCTCATAGCGGTACAGGCGCCGGGCCTGGGCTGCGGTCCGGGGGACGATGCGGTGCTGGGTGAGGGCCGAGTGCAGGAAGATCACATGGGGCATCACCGTCGCCCCCAGGATCCCGGTGGCCAGCAGCACGCTCTCGGTGCCCGCAAACTGCGGGACCAGGGCGCCCCGCGCCACCGCCCGCCAGTCGGGGCGGTCCAGGATCGTCTCGATCACGTAGCAGAGGGCGATGACGCCCACCAGCCCGGTGATGACGGCCTCCAGGGGACGGTACCCCCGCCGTTCCAGGGCCAGGATGACCAGGGTGATCACGCCGGTCAGCAGGGCCGCCGGGAGCAGAGGGATCCCCAGCAGGAGGTTGAGCCCCAGGGCCGCCCCCAGAAACTCAGCCAGGTCCGTCGCCATGGCCACGAGCTCGCTGATCACCCACATCCCCCACACGACCGGGCGCGGCAGCCGGTCCCGGCACACCTCCGCCAGGTTGCGCCCGGTGGCGATGCCCAGTTTGGCCGACAGGGCCTGCACCAGCATCGCCGTGAGGTTGCTGGCCAGAAGAACCCACAGCAGGGTGTAGCCGAAAGCGGCGCCGCCCTGGATGTTGGTGGCGAAGTTTCCCGGATCCACGTAGGCGACGCTGGCCACGAACGCCGGCCCCAGGAAGGGCAGGATCCGGGCCAGCCCCCGCCGGGTGGTGCGCCCCTCCAGCACGTCGGCGGCGGTGGCCAGCAGTCCGGCGTCGGCCGGACGGCTGGGGTCCCCCCCGGTCGTTCCGGGGGACGGAGACCGAGGTCGCGGCTTCATCCTCGAGGGATGGGCTCGCCGTGGGGATCGGTGTCGGGATGCCCCAGAAGCTCGTCCAGGCGGCGCTCCAGGGACTCGGAGAGGGCATGCTCCAGACGGTCCGCCTCATCGTGCACCTGGCTCGGGTCGATGCCCAGGGCGCGGCTAAGGTACAGCTCCAGCAGTCTGTGGCGGCGGACCACGGCCTCCGCCGCCGCGCGGCCTGCGTCGGTGAGATACACGGCCCGGTACGGGTCGTGGCGGACCAAGCCCTGCCGCGCCAGGCGCTTGATCATGTTCGTGACCGATGGGGGGGAGACCCCCAGCCGTTCGGCGATCTGCCCCACGGTCGCCCCCCCGCCCGGCTCCGTGAGGGCGTACAGGACCTTCAGGTAGTCTTCCACTGCCCGTCCGGTCACCACTGCCCGGCCCATCATTCCGGCCTCCATGTTAGTCTCGGCTAACAAGGAACGCTAGTGGTCCTGGGCAGTCGCGGCAATCGGGCGCGGACCCGATTCGTCAGGATGGGACGGGGCGGGGCAGACGGACCTCGAAGGTACAGCGGGGGTCGCCGCGGGTGATCCATTCGGACTGCTCTACCTCCAGCCCGGTGAGCTCCGCGAGGGAGAGACGGGCCAGCTGGCAGAGATCGGCGAACTCCAGGGCCAGGGGGGCCAGCGGACAGGTGGTGATCGAGACCTGCCAGTGCCCCTCGGTCCGCGTGACGGGCTGGGGCTCCACGCCGCGGAAGAACACCCGGCACGCGGCCTCCAGACGGGCGGCGACGTCGGGGATCTGGCGGATCTCCGGGTGCGCGGCCGCGATCCGGGCCGCGACCTCCGCAAATGCGGCTTCCACCTCCCGGCGACCCCTGTGCTGCCCGGCCTCGTGCAGCGACCGCAGCAGCGCCGGGTAGTCCTCGGGCACGCCGGCGGACGGCAGGGGCGAGACCAGGCGGTAGACCCGCGGAGGGCGGCCGGCGGCCCGGCGCACCAGCTGTCCCCGGATCACCCCCTGCCGCAGCAGGCGCGCCAGGTGCTGGCGCAGGGTTGATCGCGACAGGCCCGTGAGCCGCTGGAGGTCGGCGATGGTGCACCCTCCGGCCTCGCTCAGCAACCGCACCAGGCGTTCCCGGGTCGGCGAGTCGTCCACGGCAGGCCCAGATCTGCCCCGATGTGGCGTTTTTGACGCCATCACCATACGGCTCCCCCCGCGCCCGCGGCTATCGGGCGGCCGACGTATTTTGCCGATCCGCCCCCCGCTGGCTGGCCAGGGGGCAGGGCTGTCCCTATAGTGGTAAGCGATGGGACGCCCTTCCTGGGGTACCGTGCTGGGCGGGCTTGTGGCCGCCTCCCTGGCCGTCGCGGTGGTGCTGGCCGCCCGCACCATCCAGCGGCCTGTCGCCCCGGGGCCCACGCCACCGCCGTCCACGACCCTGCGCCCCGCTCCCGACTTCCGCCTGCGGTCGTTTACCGGATCGCTGATCTCCCTGTCGGATTTCCGGGGCGACGTGGTGGTGCTGAACTTCTGGGCTTCCTGGTGCGTGCCGTGCCGGGAAGAGATGCCCAACCTGGAGCGCGCCTGGCGGGAGTTCCGGTCCCAGCGGGTGACGGTGCTGGGCATCAATGTCGCCGACGACTACGACGACGCGGCGGCGTTCCTGCGCTCGCTGGGCATCACCTATCCCAACGTCTTCGACCCCGCGCAGACCCGCATGACGGCCTACCGGGTCACCGGGCTGCCGACCACCGCGTTCATCGACCGCCAGATGCGGATCCGCGCCACGGTCCCCGGCGGATATCTGGGCGCCGAGGGCTACGCCACCCTGCGCCGCCAGATCCTCACCCTCGTCCGCGCCTCCGGGACAGCACCCTGACCCGCGAGGTCGCGTGGGCCTGATGGCCATCGCCACGCCCGGGTGAAGTCTCCCGCAGGGGGCTACAGGTACCGCAGCGGGTTTACCGGGCGGCCGTTGACGCGGAACTCAAAGTGCAGGTGGGGACCGGTGGACACCCCGGTGCTGCCCACACGGGCGATGAGCTGGCCGGCGCGCACCTGCTGGCCGGGACGCACCAGGACCGCCGACGCGTGAGCGTACAGCGTCTGGTACCCGCGCCCGTGGTCGACGATCACCGTGAGGCCGTACCCTCCGTACCACCCCGCCAGCACCACGCGCCCCGACCGCGCGGCGAAAATGGGCGCCCCCGGCGACGCCGCGATGTCGATCCCCCGGTGCTGTGCGTTCCACCGCAGTCCGAAAAAGGAACTCAGGTCGCCCGTGGCCGGCCACTGCAGGGGCGATGCCACCAGGCTGGCCCGCCCGCCCCGGGAAGGCAGGCGGCGGGGATCGCGGGACAGCCCCGCCAGGCGCGGTGACGACGGAGGGGCAGCAGGATCGGCGTCCACCGGCAGAACCGCCGCCGACAGCTGGGCGACCCGGATGCCGGCGGGCACCGCGGGAGCGGGCCGCCCGCTGGCCGCCGACGCCAGAAGAGCGTCCCGGCGCGCCTGGCTCCGCACAGCCTTCACAAAGGAGATCGGCGCGGAATCGCCGGCCACCGGCGGACCCTCCACCGCCGCGGGCACGGGAGGCGCCAGGACAACGGTCGCCGCCAGCACGATCAGGACGCTGCGGGTGCGCATCGTGAACAGAAGGAACCCCGGTGTCCGGTGTCCTGCCCGCCGGGGAGGGGTTCTAGACGGGGGATCGGGTCCGCGCCCGAGGGCGATCCTCGGGCGCGCGCCGGAGGGAAACGGGTTCTGCCGGAGAGGAGATTCCTCCGTTGACCCGATGGCGGGCATGCCCGTTCGGGCCATACCCTGGAAGCGGATCGCACCATAAATGACACCGGGAGGTGAGCACCGTGGCAGAAGTGCGGACCGAAGTCCTGGACCACTACCAGGACCCGCCGTTCGCGCGCGCCCTGTTCGCGTCGACGCGGTACGCCTGGCTGTGGGCGCTGATCCGGGTGTGGCTGGGCTGGCAGTGGATCGACGCCGCCCGCCACAAGATCGGCGTCGAGGCCTGGACCGGCACCGGGGCGGCCCTGAAGGCCTTCTGGGAGCGCGCCATCCAGGTGCCCCCGCCCCCGGCCCGCCCGCCGGTGGCCTTCCCCTGGTACCGCGCCTTCCTCCAGTGGCTGCTGGACATCCAGGCCTACACCTGGTTCGCCAAGCTGGTGGCCTACGGCGAGCTGCTGGTGGGGGTGGCCCTGGTCCTGGGCGCGTTCGTGGGGATCGCCGCCTTCTTCGCCGGCTTCATGAACTGGAACTTCATGATGGCGGGCACGGCCAGCACCAACCCGCTGCTGTTCACCGCCGCCATCCTGCTGATCCTGGCGTGGAAGGTGGCCGGGTACTACGGCCTGGACCGCTGGCTGCTACCCCTGCTGGGCACCCCCTGGAGGCCGGGCAAGGTCTTCCGGACCCGCCAGCAGCCGCAGGCGGCCTGATCCGCTGAACAGGCCGCGTCGCCCCAGGCGCAGGCGGAGACGTTCCGCCTGCGCCTCTTTTTGCCTGCGCTAACTTGCCCGGAATTTTTGGGCGGCCGCGCAGGAGATCTTTCGGCCCCCCGCCGAATACGCTATATGTATGGCGGCGGATGCCCGCCTGTTTTTTTGAGGGTCGGTTCCCCATGGCAGAGAGTCGCAGCGACACGGACCGGCACACCGGGCGGTGGCTCGGCTGGGTGATCCTCCTGCTGGCGGTGGGCGGCGCGGCCTCCTTCGTGGCCGCCCGCAACCGCTGGTGGCTGCTGCCGGTCGCCTCGGTCCACGGCGTCGAGGTCGACCGCCTGATCTACACCACCCTGATCGTCACCGGCCTGGCCTTCGTCCTGGTGCACGTGATCCTGGCGGCCTTCGTCTGGCGGTACGCCGAGCGCGGGCGGCGGGCGGCCTACTGGCCCGACAACCGCACCCTGGAACTCACCTACACCCTGGTCCCCGCGGCGGTCCTCACCACCCTGATCCTGATGGGCAGCGCCGTGTGGGCGCGCCTGCACAGCCCCGCCCCGGCGGACGCCCTGACGGTGGACGTGCGGGGCGAGCAGTTCGGGTGGCTGTTCCGGTACCCCGGCCCCGACGGCGCCTTCGGGCGGGTGGATCCGGCGGAGATCCGGACCCGGGACAACCCCATGGGCCTGGACCCCGCCGACCCGGCCGGCGCCGACGACATCGTGGTCCGGGAGCTGCACCTGCCCGCCGGGCGGCCGGTCCGCGTGCGGCTGCGCTCCAAGGATGTCCTCCACAGCTTCTTCGTGCCGGCGCTGCGGGTCAAGCAGGACGCGGTGCCGGGGATGACGGTGGAGCTGTGGTTCACCCCCACCCGGCCCGGGGCGTACGAGATCGCCTGCGCCGAGCTGTGCGGGGTGGGTCATTACATCATGCGGGGTCGGATCGTCGTGGACACCCCCGAAGCCTTCCAGGCCTGGCTGGCCCAGCAGGGGCGCTGAGGAGAATGCCGGATTCGGCGTGACGACGGGGTGAAGGTCCGGACGCCGGGGGAGAGAGGCGAGCATGGGATCTCGCGCGGCCGTGCACGAGCCTGAGGCGCACCCGATGGGGTTCGTGCGCCGCTATATCTTCAGCCAGGACCACAAGATCATCGGCCTGCAGTACCTGATGACCTCCCTGGTGATGGCCGCGGTGGGCGGTATTCTGGCCATGCTCATCCGCATGCAGCTGGGCTGGCCGGGCCACCAGTGGGGTCTGGTCCGCTGGCTGTTCCCGGGAGGCTTCACCGACGCCGGGGTGATGAAGCCGGACTTCTACCTGGCCGTGGTGACCATGCACGGCACCATCATGATCTTCTTCGTGCTGACCACGGCCCTGTCGGGCGGCTTCGGCAACTTCCTGATCCCCTTGACCATCGGCGCCCGGGACATGGCCTTCCCGTTCATGAACATGCTCTCCTACTGGCTGTACCCGCCGGCGATCCTGGTCCTGCTGGCGGCGTTTGTCGTCGCCGGCGGCGCTCCCAACTCGGGGTGGACGGCGTACCCGCCCCTGTCGGCCCTGCCCCAGGCGGCGCCGGGGTCCGGGCTGGGGCAAACCCTGTGGCTGGTGAGCCTGGGCATCCTGATCGTGGCCTTCCTGTTCGGCTCCCTGAACTACATCACCACCGTCCTGCAGCTGCGCACCCGGGGCATGTCCATGACCCGCCTCCCCCTGGTCACCTGGGCCCAGTTCATCACCGCGGTCCTGATGCTGCTGTCCTTCCCCGTGCTCTTGGCGGCGGTGATCATGCTGCTGTTCGACCGTCACGCCGGCACCAGCTTCTTCGTGCCGTCGGGCCTCGTGGTTGGCGGCCAGCTGCTGACCCACCAGGGCGGCAACCCCCTGCTGTGGCAGCACCTGTTCTGGTTCCTGGGCCACCCGGAGGTGTACGTCCTGATCCTGCCGCCCATGGGGATCGTGTCGGAGGTCCTGGCCGTCCACGGCCGCAAGCCCATCTTCGGATACCGGGCCATGGTCCTGTCCATGGGCGCCATCGCGTTCCTCAGTTTCGTGGTGTGGGGTCACCACATGTTCACCAGCGGGATGAACCCCCTGGTGGGCACCGCCTTCATGGTCACCACGCTGGCCATCGCCATCCCCTCGGCGGTCAAGACCTTCAACTGGCTGGCGACCCTGTGGCGGGCGCGCATCCGCTTCACCAGCGCCATGCTGTTCGCCATCGGATTCGTCTCCCTGTTCGTCACCGGCGGCCTGACGGGACTGTTCCTGGGATCGCCGGCGGTGGACACCTATTTCCAGGACACGTTCTTCGTGGTCGCCCACTTCCACTTCGTCATGGCCAGCGCGGCCCTGTTCGGCCTGTTTGCCGGGCTGTACCACTGGTTCCCGAAGATGTTCGGGCGCATGATGAACGAGCGGCTGGGCCGGATCCACTTCTGGCTGACCTTTGCGGGAATCTACGCCACCTTCTTCCCCATGCACTTCCTGGGGCTGGCCGGCGAGCCGCGGCGCTATTACTCCCCCCAGATGTACGAGTTCCTGCGGCCGCTGCAGCCTCTGAACGTCGTCGTGTCCCTGGCCTCCTTCGGGCTGGGACTGGCTCAGCTGATCTTCGTCGCCAACTTCGCCTACAGCCTGGTGCGGGGACCGCGGGCGTCCCGCAACCCGTGGCAGGCCAACACCCTGGAGTGGCAGGCCCCCTCCCCTCCGCCCCACGGCAACTGGGGCCGGGAGCTGCCGGTGGTGTACCGCTGGCCGTATGACTACAGCCTGCCGGATGCGGCCGAGGACTACGTCCCCCAGACCGCTCCCGCGCCCGTCCCGGCCGTGGCCGGAGGCGCACCGGAGGGCCCGCCCCCTGCGCGGGAGGGAGATCCGTAGTGTCCCGGGCGCCCCAGATCCTGGACCTGCCCCGGGTCCCCCCGCCTCCCCGCGCACCAGAACGGGGGGACCGGGGGCCGGGCGAGGACGGGCCGGCCGGCCGGCCGGCGCACCCGGCGCGGGTGGCGGTGTGGCTGGTGGTCGCGGCGGTGGTCGTCCTGTTCGCCGCCTTCACCAGCACGTACCTGGCGCGGCGGGCCGAGCCCGACTGGACGCCGGCGCCGATGCCGCGGATCCTGTGGGCCAGCACCACCGCGATCCTGGCCAGCAGCCTGATCCTCTCCGCCTCCCTGCGCGCCGGCCGCCGGGGCCGCCGGCGGACCCTGCGCCGCGGGCTGGCGGCCACCGCGGTTCTGGGCGGGGTGTTCCTGATCTGTCAGCTCCTGGGCTGGCGGGACCTTGCCCGGGCGGGAGTCTTTCTGGCCAGCAGTCCCCACAGCGCGTTTTTCTACCTGCTGACCGGAACCCACGGCCTGCACCTGGCCGGCGGGCTGGGAGCCCTCCTGTACGCGCTGGCCCGCTCGGGAGCCCCGGCGGAGCGCGTCCTGGACGTCGCCGAGCCGGCGGCCACCTACTGGCACTCCCTGGCCGGCCTGTGGGTCTATGTGTTCGTGATCCTGTTCGGCCTGTGACGGACGGGCGCGGGAGGCGTTGATGGCGCACGAGGCGGTGGAGCACAACCAGGTGCTGGCATCGGACTGGGGCGGCGGTCGGTCACCGTTTGGGGTGGGCTGGCCCAAGCTGATGATGTGGGTGTTCCTGGTGTCCGACACCCTGACCTTCGCCGGCCTGCTGGCCGGCTACGGCGCGCTGCGCCTGTCGCTGGGGCGCTGGCCGGCGCAGGCGGAGATCTTCGACCTGTACCTGGTCGGCGCCATGACGTTCATCCTGATCTGCAGCAGCGCCACCATGGCGGTGGCCGTGTCCGCGGCCAGGCGCGGCGACCGGGGCCGCGTCATCCCCTTTCTCCTGCTGACGGCCCTGGGCGGTCTGCTGTTCCTGACCGGGCAGGCCTACGAGTGGACCAAGTTCATCCACGAGGGCGCCCGCCTGTCCGGAAATCCGTGGGGCGTGCCGCAGTTCTCGGCCACCTTCTTCATCATCACGGGGTTCCATGGAGGACACGTCTCGGTAGGGGTCCTCTACCTGCTGGCCACCGCCCTGCGCTGGGGGTTGCGGCGCATCCAGCCCGAGAGCGTGGAGATTGCGGGGCTGTACTGGCACTTCGTGGACCTGGTGTGGGTATTCATCTTCACCCTGCTGTACCTCATCTGAGCGACAGATCACAGACACAGAGCGGGGAACGGCGATGGAGCACAGCACCGACCGACTGGAGCGCGCAGCCCACCCCGAAGGATACCGGATTTACGGGGTGGTGTGGTTCTGGCTGCTGGTCATCACCCTGCTGGAGCTGGGGATCGTCCTGGTCCACGTCCCCCGGGCCCTGCTGATCGGCAGCCTGCTGATCCTGGCTCTGATGAAGGCCGCGCTGATCATCGCGTACTTCATGCACCTGCGCTACGAGAAGCTCAGCCTGGTCTACGCCGTGGTCACGCCCATGTTCTTCCTGGCCATCGTCCTGTTCGCCTTCATCGGCCCCGACGCCCTCAGCGTCTTCTACCGACGGTAAATGAGGGAAGAAGGAAGAGGGAAGAGGGAAGAGGGAAAACAACACATCCAGGTCTGCCCCGTCTACTCAATCTGTCTGGATCTACCGGATTGAGCAGATGGGGTAGATCGAGCAGATTGAGACGATCGAATAGATTCCCTCTTCCCTCCGCAGACGCCCGCGATCGCCGCGCGTCTCGGATCCCGGATCTCTGATCCCGCAGGGCTCAGCGGCCCCTCAGCGGCCTCCCAGCGCCTTCTTGGCCTTGGCCAGGTCGCTGACCCCGAAGACGGCCCGGGTGTCGGTGGCGACGTAGAACAGCGAGATGTTCACCCCGGCGTCGGCCAGCTTGCGGGCCATCCTGCCCAGCGCCCCCGGCCGGTCGGCGATCTTGCGGACGATGACGTCCTGTTCGGACTCCACCTTGATACCGGCGGCCTGCAGGGCCTTCCTGGCCGCCTCCACCGCCCGGTCATCCACGAGCAGGTGGATGGTCCCCTTGCCCATGGCGGTCACGGCACACCCGCCCATGATGTTGACCTTGGCCTTGCCCAGGGCCTCGCCCAACCGCGCCAGCTCCCCGGGCTTGTCCTCGAGGGTCACCGTCAGGTCCTTCGGCATCGTTCATCCCCCCATAGAGAAGAATACGAGAAAGAGACCGTGCCGCACCCGTCCAGGGATCTCAGGGTCCGCATTCGACGCCGGCAAGGCCGCCCCCCTGTCGGAGAACCCGCCGCGGCCTCCCGCAGACGCCTCCGGGCGTGCCGGATCTCCCCAACATCAACAAGAATTCGCGATTGTAAACTTCCTGAAAATCCCCGTCCGGTGGCCGGCTGCCGGGGCGACCGGAGCGCCGTGGGCCGAGCTCGTGCGCACGGATCCGATCACGTTGATCAGAGGAGAACAATCGTCCTCCTCGCCCGGAGCATCGGTCGCGGGAAGGGCGGCCCGTCGCCCGGGTCGAACACCCAGGATCGTCGCACGGTCCCGGCCGTGAGTCGCGCGGGGGCGCCCCTTTCCGCACCGCCGCGACCGGCCGGAGACCATCGGCGGCCTGTGACGGTATCCGCCCGTCGGCGGGCAAGGCCCGTGAGAGGAGGGTGCATGGGCGTGCGTGCAGTGTCTGCGGGAGTGATCGCGGCGATCCTGCTCATGTTTTTGGGCGTCGGGACGTCTGGCCGGGCCCAGCCCCGCGTTCCGGAGGCCCTGGTGGTGGCTCAGGGCGTCGACATCCAGACCGGCGATCCCCACAAGACGACCCTGACCCACGCCATGAACGTCCTGGCCAATATCTACGACACCCTGGTCCGCCGGGACGCGGACCTGAACCTCCACCCCGGGCTGGCCGTGTCGTGGCGCGCCGTGGATTCCACCACCTGGGAGTTCCGACTGCGTCAGGGCGTCCGGTTTCACAACGGCGAGCCGTTCACCGCCCAGGCGGTCAAGTTCTCCTTCGACCGGATGCTGGATCCCCGCACCCGGTGGCCGGGCGCCGGCGCGCTGCGGCTGATCAAGTCCGTCACCGTGGTGGACGACTACACCGTCCGCTTCACCACCGAGCGGCCCTGGCCGCTGCTGCCGCGCTTTCTGGGGTACTACGGCATGATCGTTCCCCCCGGCTACCTGACCCAGAACGGGGACGAGGCCCTGGCCCGCCAGCCCGTGGGCACCGGTCCCTACCGGTTCGTCCGGTGGGTGCGGGATGATCGCGTCGAGCTGGAAGCCAACCCCGCCTACTGGGGCGGCCGGCCGCGCATCGGCCGGGTCATCTTCCGCGCCATCCCCTCGGAGTCGTCGCGCCTGGCCGAACTGCTGACCGGGTCGGTCCACCTCATCAACCTGGTGCCTCCGGAGCTGTTCCGCCCCCTGCAGCTGTCGGGGCGCGCCAAGCTGGTGCCCGGCAGGAGTTTGAGCGTCTTCTTCGTGATCTACAACCTGGTGAACATCCCCCCGAGCAAGCCCCTGGCGGACCGACGGGTCCGGCAGGCCCTCAACTACGCCGTGGACCGCCAGGCCATCCTGGCCAGCGTCATGCGGGGGGTGGGGTCCCCGGTCGGCACTTTCTGCACAGAGGTCATGCTGGGCTGCGATACCTCGGTGGGAGGATTCTCCTACAACCCCGACCGCGCCCGGGCGCTGCTGCGGGAGGCAGGCTACGCCGACGGCGTGGACTTTTCCATCACCACCACCAGCGGCGCCTACCCGGGCGACCGCGATATCACCCTCGCCGTGGCGGACCAGCTGGCCCGGGTCGGCGTCCGCGCCCGCGTCAACGTGACCGAGTACGGCGTGCAGCTGCGGACCGTACAGGCCCGCCAGCTGGCCGAGGACGGGTGGTTCACCCGCTTCACCGACTTCTTCGGCCTGAGCTACATCATCCCGTTCCGGGCCTTCTACTCGCGGGGGGAGTGGTCGCTGTGGCGGCCCGGCAACTCCCAGTTCGACCAGCTGGTGGAGTCCGCCGACGCGGCGACCGACGAGGCCCGGATGCGGGAGGTGTCCCGGCGGATCCAGGCCATGTACTTGGAGGAGGCTCCGGCCATCTCCCTGTTCACCGCGCCCAACGTCTACGGGATGCACCGCAGCCTGGAGTGGACGCCGCGGCCGGACCTGCTCCTGACCATGGTGGACGCGGCCTGGAAGTGACGCCGTGACGGCGGGGGTCTGTCTCTCACCGGCCGCGGGTGGCGCCCGGGGCGACCCGGCCGCTCCGGGCCCCGCGGGCGCCCACCAGGGTCCTCTCGGGATCACAGATCATGGGTGAGTTCGCCCTTCGTCGGCTGCTGCTGTCCCTCACCGCCCTGTTCGGCGTGGTGTCGATCGTCTTTGTGCTGCTGCACGCCAGCGGGGACCCCGTGACCCTGCTGGTGTCCCAGGATGCCACCCGAGACGACATGGAGCGGATCCGCCAGGCCTACGGTCTGGACCAGCCCCTGGGCGTGCAGTACGTGCGCTACCTGGCGCGGGTGGCCCGCGGAGACCTCGGGTACTCTTTCCGACAGGGCCTGCCGGTGGCCGAGTTGATCCTCGAACGCCTGCGGGCCACCTTCGAACTGGCCCTGGCCGGGCTGGTGGTGGCGGTGGGGGTGGGCGTGAGCCTGGGCCTGGTGGCCGCCGCCTGGCGGGGGTCGCTGTGGGACACCGCCGCCATGACGGTGGCCCTGCTGGGGACCAGCGTCCCCAGCTTCTGGCTGGGGCTGCTGCTGATCATCGTGTTCGGCGTGCACCTGGGCTGGCTGCCCATTTCCGGCTATGGCGGCCTGGCCCACCTGGTCATGCCCGCCGTGGTGCTGGGCGGCTTCTACGGCGCCCAGATCAGCAGGCTCACCCGGGCCAGCCTGCTGGAAGTCCTGGCCCAGGACTACATCCGCACCGCCCGGGCCAAGGGGCTGAGCGGAGGCGCCGTGCTCCTGCGGCACGGACTGCGCAACGGCCTGCTGCCCATCCTGACGGTCCTGGGGCTGGACTTTGGCCGCATGCTGGGCGGCGCGGTGATCGTCGAATCCATCTTCGCCTGGCCCGGAATGGGCCGCCTGGCGGTACAGGCGGTCCTGGCCCGCGACTTTCCGGTGGTGCAGGGCGTGACCATCGTGGGGGCCGCCGTGTTCCTGTCGGTGAACTTCGTCATCGACCTGCTGTATGGCTGGGTGGACCCTCGTCTACGCGCATCCGCAGCCCGGGCGTAGGCGAACCTCCCCGGCCGGGCGGTTGCTGCGCCGGCCCTCGGGCGCGGTGGCCGTGGCGCTGCTGGGCACGGTGGTGGTGGCCGCGTTGGGCCTGTCCTGGGTTCCGCCCTACGACCCGTCGGCGCAGGACCTGAGCCTGACCCTGCATCCCCCCTCCCTGACCCCGGTCCGGGGCCAGCTGCACCTGCTGGGCACGGACAAGCTGGGCCGCGACATCCTCAGCCGCCTGCTGGTCGGCCTGCGCATCTCGCTGCTGGTGGGGCTGGCGGTGGTGCCCCTGTCCGCCGCCGTGGGCCTGGCCGCGGGCCTGGTCACGGGGTTCCGGCGAGGGTGGCTGGACCTGGTGCTCATGCGGATCGTGGACACCCAGCTGGCTGTTCCCACCCTCCTGTTGATGATCGCGGTGGTGGCGGTCTTGGGCACCGGGCTGGCGCAAATCGTCCTGGTCCTCGCCGTGGCGGGTTGGCCCACCTACGCCCGCGTCATCCGCGCCGAAGTCCTGGCCCTCGCCGAGCGGGAGTTCGTCACCGCGGCGCGGGCGGCCGGCGCCCCCGAGCGGAGGATCCTGCTGCGCCATGTCCTGCCCAACGTCCTGCCCACGACGCTGGTCCTGGCCACTCTGCAACTCCCGGTGGTGATCATCTGGGAGGCCGCGTTGAGCTTTCTGGGACTGGGCATCCAGCCCCCGACGCCCAGCCTGGGCCAGATGCTCGGGGAGTCCCAGGAGGTGGTGTGGCAGGCGTGGTGGATGCCGACCATCCCCGGGCTGGCCATCACCCTGGTGGTCCTGGCCTTCAATCTGATCGGCGACCGGCTGCGGGACGTGCTGGACCCGCGCCTGCGCGGGCAGCTGTGACCGCGCGGCGCGTCGGGTCCGGAGCAGGCCGGCGCGCACGGTCCTGCGTGCAGGTGAGTCGGCGGCCGACCGGGAACGACCGACGATGATGGACCCGCGGGAACGATCCGCAGCGGAGGCGCTCGCGGCCGCCGTCTGCCGGCAGGCGGGCGCGGCGCCGGACCGGGAGACCTGGGACCGGCTGGTCGCCCTGGTGGAGCAGGGGATGGCCGATGGCGAGGCACTGGCCGCCGCGGACGTCTCCGACACCGACCCGCCGGCGGCCGACCGGCCGCAGGACGCTCTGCCGTGACCGACTCCCTCGCCCGGATGACCCTGGCCGACCTCTCGCGGGCGATCCGCGCCCGCGACGTCTCCCCGGTGGAAGTCACCCGGGCCTGTCTGGAACGGATCCAGCGCCTGGACCGCGTCCTCAACGCCTTCATCACCGTCACCGCCGACCGGGCGCTGGAGGACGCCCGGCGGGCGGAGGCCGAGATCCTCCGGGGGCACTGGCGCGGCCCCCTGCACGGCGTGCCTGTGGCTCTGAAGGACATCTTTGCCACGGCCGGCATCCGGACCACGTGCGGGTCCCGGATCCTGCGGGACTGGGTACCTGCCGCCGATGCCGCGGTGGTGCGGCGGCTGGCGGAGGCGGGCGCGGTGCTGCTGGGCAAGCTGAACATGAGCGAGTTCGCCCTCGCCGGCATCCACCCCGACTACGGGCCGCCCCGCAACCCCTGGGACCTGAGCCGGTTCACCGGCGGGTCCAGCAGCGGGTCGGCGGCGGCCGTGGCCGCCGGCCTGTGCTTTGCCTCTCTCGGCACCGACACCGGCGGATCCATCCGGGGCCCGGCGGCCCACTGCGGGATCGTCGGGCTGAAACCGACGTACGGCGCCGTCAGCCGGGCGGGGGTCATCCCCCTGTCGTGGTCGCTGGACCATGTGGGCCCCATGGCGCGCACCGCCGAGGACGCGGCCCTCCTGCTGGAGGCCATCGCCGGCCCCGACCCGGACGACCCCGCCACCCGGATCGCCCCGGCGCCCGGATCACCGGAGGCCACCGCGGATCGGGTCGCCCGCCTGCGGGTGGGAGTCGTGGACGCCTTCTGGGACCCGCAGGACGCCTCCCCGGACTTCCTGGACTGCGTCCGCTCGGCCGTGCGGATCCTCGAGTCCGTGGCGGCCGAGGTCCGGGACGTCCGCCTGCCCCGGACGCGGGAGGTCGTCCCCGCCTGGTGGACGCTGTGCCTGGCGGAAGCGGCGGCGTACCACCGGACCTTGCTGCGCCGCCACCTGCCCGACTACAGCGCCACCGTCCGCGAGCTGCTGCTGGGCGGCATGGCCATCCCCGCATGGCAGTACGTGCAGGCCCGGCGCGTGCAGCGGCGGATCACCCGCGAGCTGGCCGCGGTGTTCGCGCAGGTGGACGTGCTGGTGCTGCCCACCATGCTCCGGGAGGCCCCGCCGGCGGAGGAGGCGGCGGCCAGCGGCTCGTGGGAGCCCCTGCGGCGGCGCATCCAGCCCGTGGCCCCGTTCAACCTCACCGGACTGCCTGCCGTCTCGGTGCCGGCCGGACGGACGCCGGCGGGACTGCCGGTGGGAGTGCAGATCGTCGGCCCGCACCATGCCGACCGGACGGTGCTGGCCGTGGCCGCGGCCCTCCAGCCCGCGGTACCGCTGCCCCCGCCTCCCATCGACCGCGACATCGCCCCGAACGGAGGAGACCCACCGTGAACGGAGGAGACCCACCGTGATCGAGCTGAGACCTCTGCCCACCCTGCGGCCGACGGTGATGGGACGCCGCTATGCCGTGGCCTCCGGCCACTACCTCGCCAGCGTGGCGGCGGCGCGGATCCTGGAATCCGGCGGCAACGTGGTGGACGCCGGCGTGGCGGCCGGCCTGTGCCTGAACGTGGTGCAGCCCGACATGACCAACCTGGGAGGGGTGGCGCCCATCGTGGTACGGCGCGCCGACGGGCAGGTGGCCACCATCAGCGGGCTGGGGCGCTGGCCGCAGGCGGCCACCGTGGACGAGGTCCTGCGCCGGGGCGGAGACATCTCCCACGGCATCCTGGCCAGCGTGGTCCCCGCCGCCCTGGACGCGTGGGTGGAGGCGCTGCGGCTGTTCGGCACCATGCGCTTTGCCGACGTCGCCGCCCCCGCCATCGAGCTGGCGGAGCGGGGAGTCCCCGTCCACCGGTTCCTCCACGACAACCTGGCCTCCGCCGTGCCGGTGATCCGCCGCTGGCCGTCCACCGCCTCCGTGTTCCTCCCCCGCGGCCGCCCGCCGCAGGTCGGAGAGGTCCTGGTCCAGCGCGAGCTGGCCGCCACGTTGCGCCTGCTGGTGGAGGCGGAGGGGACGACCTCCCCGCGGGCCGAGGGCCTGCGGGCGGTCCGGGACCGGTTCTACCGGGGGGACATCGCGCGCCGGCTGGCCGACTTCTGCCGGCAGGAGGGCGGTCTGCTGACCGCCGACGACCTGGCCGCCTTCCGCGTGCGGGCGGAGCCTCCCGTACGTACGACCTACCGGGGATATGACGTCTTCGGGTGCGGGCCGTGGTGCCAGGGACCGGTGCTCCTGCAGGCCCTGAACATCCTGGAGGGGTTTGATCTGGCCGCCCTGCCCCAGAACTCGGCGGAGGCCCTGCACCTGATCCTGCAAGCGCTGCTGGCGGCGTTCGCAGACCGCCACGCCTACTACGGGGATCCCGACTTCGTGCCGGTCCCCGTGGACGTGCTGCTGTCCAAGGACTACGCCGCCCGCTGGCGCGAGCGCATCGATCCGCGCCGGGCGTTTCCCGACATGCCCTCCCCCGGGGACGTGGGGCGGCCGGCCGCGCCTGCGCCCTCACCCGCCCCACGGGTGTCCGGGGGCGCGCAGGGGTCCACGGACACCAGTTATGTGTGCGTGGTGGACGCAGACGGCAACGCGCTTTCGGCCACCCCCAGCGACGGGGTGCTGGAGACGCCCCTGGTGCCGGGTCTGGGCATCATCATCTCGGCGCGGGGCAGCCAGTCCTGGCTGGATCCCTCCCATCCCGCCTGCGTCGGTCCGGGCCGGCGGCCCCGGCTGACCCCCAGCCCCGCCGTCGTGACCCGGCCCGACGGGTTCGTGCTGGCCTTCGGCACGCCCGGCTACGACGTCCAGCCCCAGGCCATGCTCCAGGTCCTTCTGAACCTCATCGAGTACGGGATGGATCCCCAGCAGGCGGTGGAGGCCGCCCGCGCGGCGACATACAGCTTCCCGGCCTCCACCCACCCCCACCGCCATGAGCCCGGGCTGGTTCGGGTGGAAGCGCGCATCCCCGACACCTCGCGCGCCGGGCTGGAGGCGCGGGGCCACCGGGTACAGGTCTGGCCGGAGTGGGCGCCGCAGGCGGGAGGGGTGTGCGCGGGGCTGCGCGACCCCGCCGGGGACGTGGTGGCCGCCGCCGCCGATCCCCGGAGGATGTCCTACGCGGTGGGGTGGTAGGCGTCAGGACTTCCGGACAGAGAGATCGCGGGGCTGGAGCCGCCGACCGGACTTGAACCGGTAACCCCCGCATTACAAGTGCGGTGCTCTGCCGTTGAGCTACGGCGGCCCCGGGCCGAGTATACTACGGGAGATCCCGGATCTCTGAGCCCGGATCTCCTCAATAGTAGCTGTGGCGGACGATGCGGGCTTCGAGCAGGTCCTCGTTGGCCTTCAAACCCGCGTACAGCCACGCCAGGGGGGCCAGCAGCCCGCCGCTGAACAGCACGATGGTGAACAGGATGAGGGCGTGGGTCCACAGTCCGGTGAACAGGTACCAGAACGGCCCCAGCAGCAGGGCCCACCAGTTCACCTGGAGCCGCGGCGGCATCGGGCGGTGGTACAGGGTCTGCAGAGGGTCGTCCTCGCGCCCCACGCCCACCGGCAGGTCGAGGATCCGTCGCACGGAGCGTACCACCGCCCGCCAGGCCCGGCCCACCGCCGCCCCGATCCGCCTCATGTCCCTACTCCTCGTCCGCGGGGCCCGCCTCCTCGGTTTCCTCCTCCAGCCGGGCGTTGTGGAGGTCCTCGGTCGTCTCTTCGATCCGCAGGCAGATGGCGCACGTTCCCCGCAGGAGGCCGTGCTCGCACCGCTCCGTCAGACCCTTGCGCGACCGGCCGCCCCCGCTACGGGCCGTCCGGGCACGGGAAGCCGCCCGCGTGGTTGCTGTCCGTCCCACTGAGGTCACCGTCCCTCCAGAAATCGCTGCTCCGGACCGCAGTCCGGCGGGCAGCCTGCCCTCCGGCGGCAACTCTGCCCTGTGCTATTGTACCGATCCCGGGCTCGGGCGCAACCCCCATCCTCCGGCGGTCGACACGGGGGCCGGGGCCGGAAGCGTCACCGCAGGGCCGGGTGCTATAATCGAGCCATCCGGAGGGCCCCATGCGGGACCAGTACGGCAGGGAACTGACTGACCTGCGGATCTCCCTCACCGACCGCTGCAACCTGCGGTGCGTGTACTGCATGCCCGCCAGCGGCATCGACTTCCGGCCTGCCGACGAACTGCTCCAGGACCACGAACTGGTGCTCCTGGTCCGCATCGCCGCCGACCTGGGCGTCAGCCGCATCCGCCTGACCGGGGGGGAACCCACGGTCCGGCCGCACCTGGTGGACCTGGTGGCGCAGATCGCCTCCATCCCCGGCATCCGTGACGTGGCCATGACCACCAACGGGCTGCTGCTGGAGTCCCTGGCCGAGCCTCTGGCGCGGGCGGGCCTGCATCGGGTCAACGTCAGCCTGGACACCCTGGACCCGGACCGGTTCGCCCGCATCACCCGGGGGGGCCGGCTGGACCGCGTCCTGGCCGGGGTCGCCGCAGCCGAGGCCGCCGGGCTGCAGCCCATCAAGATCAACACCGTCGTCGTCCGGGGGTTCAACGAGGGGGACGTGGTCCCCCTGGCCGCCCTGACGCTGGAGCGGCCCTGGGAGGTGCGCTTCATTGAGGTCATGCCCTTCTCCACGGTGGGCGACTTCGCCGAAGGTTCCGTGGTCCGCTCCGAGGAGACCATGGCCCGCATCGAGGCCGCCCTGGGCCCTCTGCACCCGCTGGACACCTCCGGACGGGACCCGGCGCGCACCTACCGCCTGGCCGGCGCGGCCGGAATCCTGGGCTTCATCAGCCCGGTCAGCCAGCCCTTCTGCGCCCGGTGCGGCCGGCTGCGGCTGACCGCCGACGGGCGCCTGCGCCTGTGCCTGCTGCGCGACGACGAGGAAGATCTGCTGACACCCCTGCGGGCGGGAGCGTCGTACGAGGAACTGCGCGAGATCTTCCGGGCGGCCGCCTTCCGACGGCCCTTCGGCCACGCCCTGGCCGAGCGCCTGTACCCCCAGCACCGCGCGATGATTCAGATCGGGGGATGAGCCCGATCGCGCGATCTGCGCGACCTACGCAATCCACACCATTTCACCCGGGCACTCCGGGGCGCCAGGACGATTGCTCGGGTGGCGCAGATCGCGTCGATGGCGCGGATCTCCGCCGGGGGTGGACCAGGTAGATCCACGCGGAGGTGGGGCGGCCGGGGGCCACCTCGTCGGCCACCTCCACCTCCTCCACCCTGCCCCGGGCGGCCAGCACGTCCCGCAGCCGCGGCGCAGGGGCCGCCGACCAGTAGGCCAGGACGCCCCGGGGACTGAGGGCCCGGAGAAAGCGGTTCACGCCCTCCCGGCCGTACAGGCGGGCGTTGGCCTCCCGGATCAGCCAGCCGGGACCGTTGTCGGTATCCAGCAGCACGGCGTCGTAGCCCCCCGGCGGCAGGGCGAGGTCTGCCAGGTCTGCCTGCACCAGGACCGTCCGGGGGTCGTCCAGGGGACGGCCGCACAGATCGGCAAAGTACGCCCGGTGCCAGGCCACCACCGCCGGCTCCACCTCCACCACCTCCACCCGCCGGACCCGTGGATCCTCCAGGGCAGCCTGGACCGTGTAGCCGATCCCCAGCCCGCCCACCAGCACCCGCAGACCGACGCCCGGGACCCGCGCCAGGGCCAGAGCCGCCAGGGCGCGGTCGGAGGCCCGGTTGTAGGACGCCATCAGGAAGACGCCGTTGCAGATGATTTCGTAGTGGACCGCGCCGCCGGGTGTCCGCCGGCGCTGCAGCTGCCATTCGCCGGTGGCCGTGATCGTCCGCTCCAGGACCTCGCGCCCGGAGGGCACGGGATCGCCGGGGTTGCCATCGCCCCGCGCCCGGCGGTCAGAGTGGGCGGCGGACTCAGTCATCCTCGGGGTCGACCAGTTCCTCTTCGCGGGGGGTAAAAAGGGTCCCGCAGCGGGGACAGACCACGCCGCCCTCGCCGACGGGGGTCAGCTGCAGGAAGATGAACCGGCAGGACGGACACAGGATGCGCAGCATGGCGCGCCCGCCCGGCGGGTCCGTGAGGGGTCAGTCCGCCTCGCCTTCCAGGTTGCGTTCCAGCTTGCGCTTGACCCGCTGCAGCGCGTTGTCGATGGACTTGACGTGGCGGTTCAGCTCGTTGGCCATCTCCTGGTAGGACTTGCCCTCCAGGTAGGCCGTGAGCACCTTGTGCTCCAGCTCGCTGAGATTCTTGCGGATACGCTCCCGCATGTGGGCCGAGGTTTCCTGGTTGATCACCAGTTCCTCGGGGTCGCTGACCTTGATGCTGCTGATGACGTCCAGCAGGGTGCGATCCGAGTCCTCGTCGTAGATGGGCTTGTTGAGCGAGATGTAGGAGTTCAGCGGGATGTGTTTCTGCCGGGTCGCCGTCTTGATGGCGGTGATGATCTGCCGGGTGATGCACAGTTCGGCGAATGCCCGAAACGAGGAGAGCTTATCGGCCCGGAAGTCCCGGATGGCCTTGTACAGACCGATCATGCCCTCCTGGATGATGTCTTCGCGATCCGCCCCGATGAGGAAGTAGGCCTTGGCCTTGACCCGGACGAAGTTGCGGTACTTATTGATGAGGTATTCGCTCGCGTGATCGTCGCCAGCTTTTGCGGCGGCGACGAGTTCTTCATCGGCCATTTCCGCGTAGGAGGGTGCATCGCGTCGCGTCAGGGCCACTCTTCGCCTCCGCAGGTATGAGATTCGGTGATCATTATACGAACGAGGCTAAACGTCGTCAAGGAAAAGGTGCGCGCGCCTGACGTCCGCTGGCCGCCGCACGCCCCTCTCGCGCTGGCCGGGTGAGGCTGGCCTGGCGCACCACCTCGTAGAGGAGAACCGCCGCGGCGGCGGAGACGTTGAGAGACTGCACCCGCCCCCGCATGGGCAGCCGCACCAGCTGGTCGCAGTGCTCGCGGACCAGCCGGCTGATCCCGCGCTCCTCTCCGCCCAGGACCAGGGCAAGGGGAGGGACCAGGCGGGCCTGGTGATACAGATCCGAAGCCTGCGGGTCTGCGCCCACCACCCAGAGGCCGGCGGCCTTCAGGTCGGACAGGCAGCGGACCAGGTTTGTCACCTGCGCCACCGGGAGGTACTCCAGGGCGCCGGCCGACGCCCGGGCCACGGCGGGCGTGAGACCGGCCGCGCGCCGGCGGGGGATGATCACCCCGTGGGCGCCCGCACCCTCCGCCGTGCGGATGATGGCCCCCAGGTTCAACGGGTCCTGAACGCCATCCAGGACCACCACCAGCGGCGGCTCGTTCCGCTCGCGGGCGCGGGCGAGGATCTGGTCCACCGTTGCCGGGGGCCGGGCCGCCACCAGGGCGACCACCCCCTGATGGGGGAGAGCCCCGGCCAGCTGCCGCAGGCGGCGCTCGTCCACCGTCTGCACCACCACGCCCCGGCTCCGCGCTTGGTGCACGATATCGCGGACCACGGGCCCGTGGGCGGAGAGGCTCAGCAGGATCCGGTGCAGCGGCCGGCCGCTGCGCAAAGCCTCCAGGACCGGCCGGCGGCCGACCACAGTCTCTGGCCGCACGTCAGGGCCGGGATGGTCCATCGGGGGCAGGCCGCCGTCCGTCGGAGGCCACCCGCCACCGGGGGCCAGCCGGCAGGTCTTCCACCACGACACCCAGCTCGCCCAGCCGCGCCCGAATCCGGTCCGCCAGCGCGTAGGCCCGCTGCTGACGCGCACGCTCGCGGCCAGCCAGCAGCGCGTGGATGATCTGGACGGGATCGACCGGCTCCACCGGAGGCACCAGGTCGGCGGCGGCGGCGCGGACCTCCTCCAGCAGGGCCCGCAGACCGGGCAGCATCTCCGGGCCCGGACGCGGGCCGCGCAGGGAAAGCCCGAGCACGCCGGCCAGGTCGCGCAGCGTCGAGGCCGCCTCCCGCAACCCCCCTCCCCCCGCCCCCGCCCCCTTGAGGACGGCGTCGGCGACCCGGTTCACCTCGGCCGCCAGGGTGAACAGGGCCGCCAGGGCCTGGGGGGTGTTGAGGTCGTCATCCAGGGCGGCATCGAAGGCCTCCCGGGCTCTCCGGCAGGCCTCGTCCAGCCCGGCCGTCCCGGCGTCGGTGGCGCGGGCCGCCGCCAGGTCGGCGTTGGCCAGGGCCGTGCGCAGCCGGTCGGCACCCCGGCCTGCCGCCTCCACCGCCTCCGCGGTCCAGCGCAGCGGCGTGCGGTAGTGGGCGCCGAGGTAGAAGAGGCGGATGGCGTCCGGCTCGTAGGAGGCCAGGGCCTCCTCCAGCGACACGAAGTTGCCCAGGTGCCGGTGCATCTCCTCGCCCTCGGGAGGCTTGAGCAGGGCGTTATGGATCCAGTAGCGGGCGAACGGGCTCTTGCCCGTGTAGGCCTCAGACTGGGCGATCTCGTTCTCGTGGTGGGGGAAGATCAGGTCCGCGCCGCCGCCGTGGATGTCGATCTGCTCGCCCAGGTACTGGAGGTTCATGGCCGAGCACTCGATGTGCCACCCGGGCCGCCCGGGCCCCCACGGGCTGGGCCAGCTGGGCTCCCCCGGGCGGGCCGCCTTCCAGAGCGCGAAATCCATGGGGTGCTCCTTGCGGGGGTCGGGCTCGATGCGCGCCCCCGCCTGCATCTCCTCCAGGGAGCGCCCCGACAGCCGCAGATACCGGGGGAAGGACGTCACCCGGAAGTACACGTCGCCGTTCACCCGGTAGGCGTGCCCCCGGGTCAGCAGGCCCTGCACCATCTCCACGATGGTCGGAATCACCTCCGACGCCCGGGGGTAGTGGTGGGCGCGCAGCACGCCCAGGGCGTCCATCTCCCGCAGGAAGCGGTCGGCGTACTCCCGGGCGATCTCCGCCACGGGGCGCCTTTCGCGGGCGGCGCGCTCGATGATCCGGTCTTCGATGTCGGTGAAGTTCTGGACGTGGATCACCCGGTAGCCGCGGCGTTCCAGCACCCGCCGCAGGACGTCGAACACGGTGTAGCTGAAGCCGTGGCCCACGTGGGCCGGCCCGTACAGGTTGGGACCACACACATACATGCGGACGGCCCCGGGCTCCCGGGGGGCGAACTCCTCGATGGTGCGGGTGAGCGTGTTGTGCAGGCGCAGTGCCATCGCGACACCGACCTCGTTTTTCAGTCTACCAGACGCCCGGCCGCGGGGCGCGTCAGCGCAGCCGGGGGATGGGGACCGCGTCCAGGTCTGCGCACAGTTCCCAGGCCGCCGCCGCCCGCAGGGTGCGCGGATCCACCCGCCGGTAGCGGCGCAGCTCCGCCGCGCCCCGGTCGGTGAGGACGCGGTAGTAGGTTTCCCCCACCTCGGGGCGGATCTCCAGGACCTTGCGGACCGCGCAGAACTCCCCCCGCCGCCAGTATCCCGTCAGGCGCGGGCGCGCGGGGGAAGAAGAGGGGTCCACCTCCACCGTGATGGGCTCGCAGACCACAGCCCGCTCCACCAGCAGCAGGTCCACGGGCTCTCTCCGGCGGCGGGATCTCATCCGGCGCCCCCGGGGGCCTGACGGTCCCGCACGCCGGCCCGGCGCAGGGTGGCGACGGCCTGGGCGGCGATGCCTTCCCCGCGGCCCACGGCTCCCAGGCCCTCGGCGGTCGTCGCCTTGACGTTGACCTGATCGGGCTCCACCCCCAGGGCCGCAGCCAGCCGCGCCCGCATGGCCTCCACGTACGGCCCCAGGCGCGGCCACTCGGCCACCACGACACCGTCCACGTGGACCACCTGCCACCCCGCCTCGCCAGCCATGCGGACCACCCGGGACAGCAGCTGGAGGCTGTCGGCGCCGCGGTAGGCGGGGTCGTGGGGAGGAAAGTGATGGCCGATGTCGGCCAGGCCTGCGGCTCCCAGGATCGCGTCCATGATGGCGTGGGCCAGGACATCGGCGTCCGAATGCCCGTCCAGCCCCCGGGGGCCGGGGATCTCCACCCCGCCCAGGACCAGGCGCCGACCCGGTGCCAGCCGGTGGATGTCGTAGCCCAGCCCCGTGCGGACCTCCCCCGCGCCCAGCAGCGCCTCGGCCAGCGTCAGGTCGGCGGGGACGGTGATCTTGATGTTCCAGGGGACGTCCTCCACCATCCGCACCGGATGTCCCAACCGCTCCACCAGCACGGCGTCATCGGTGCCCACGAACCCGTCGGCCGCCGCCCGGCGGTGGGCGTCCCGCAGCAGCGCGGTACGGAAGGCCTGGGGGGTGCGAGCCGCCCACAGGCGGTCCCGGTCGGCGGTGCGGGATGCGACGCCGTCGACGACCTCCTTGACGGTCTCGCGCAGGGGGATGCCGGCCGACGCGGCTCCCCACGCCGCCGCCTCCCGCAGGACGGCGGAGATCACGGCCGGGGAGACCAGGGGCCGCGCGCCGTCGTGGACGACGGTGAGGTCCGCCGCCACCTGCTCCAGGCCCGCCGCCACCGACGCCTGCCGGTGCGGGCCGCCGGGGACCACCGCCGCCACCTTCTGGACCCCGGCCGAGGACAGCAGGTCTCGGGCGCGGGCCACGTCGGCGGCGCCGACCACCACCACCACATCGGAGACGTCGGGGCACGCCGCCACCGCCCGCACCGCCCGGACCACCAGGGGCGCGCCGGCCACCGGCACGAACGCCTTGGGCGTGACGCCGCCCAGGCGCTCACCCCGCCCGGCGGCCACCACCACCGCCGCGGCGCCGGCGGGCGTCATCGCCTCTGGCCCGACGTCCCGCCCGTGCCCTGAGCGTCCTTGGGGCGCCCGAAGATCATGCGGCCGGCCACCGTCTGCAGGACGCTGGTGACCACCACCTCGGAGGTCTCCCCGATGTACTTCTTGCCGCCCTCCACCACCACCATGGTCCCGTCCTCCAGGTAGCCCACCCCCTGGCCGGCCTCCTTGCCGTCGCGGATCACCTGCACGGTCAGCTCCTCCCCGGGCAGGACGACCGGCCGCAGGGCCTGGGAGAGCTCGTTGATGTTCAACACCCGGATGCCCTGCAGGGCTGCCACCTTGTTGAGGTTGTAGTCGTTGGTGACAATCCACCCGCGGACGGCCCGGGCCAGGGCCACCAGGGCGGCGTCCGCGTCGCCGGCGTCCTTGGGGTCGTCCACAATCTGGACGGCCTGCAGCTCCTCCTGCAGCCGGTGGAGGATGTCCAGCCCCCGCCGGCCCCGGTTGCGCCGCAGGGTGTCCGAGGAGTCGGCGATCCGCTGCAGCTCGTGGAGGACCGAGCGGGGGACCAGCAGGGGGCCTTCCAGGAACCCGGCTCTGACCACATCGGCCACGCGGCCGTCAATGATGACGCTGGTGTCCAGGACCTTGGGCACCCCGCGTCCGCGGACGCCCGGCCGGCCACCCCGCTCCAGCCGCAGAAATCCGGCCACCTCGTCCCGGCGCTGCATCACCAGGTGATAGCCCAGGTAGCCCAGAACCAGGGCTGCGGTCAGGGCCAGGTAGTTGCCCACCCCGGGAATCCGGGAGAGGGGGAACCCCACCAGGGCGGCCAGCAACAGGCCCGAGCCCAGGCCCAGCACCCCCAGGCCGACATCCCGCAGGGAGACGTGGGCCAGGCGCCCCAGGACCCACCCCATGGCGCTTTCAAACCGGCGCCACACCCACACGGCCAGCAGCGACCCCAGGGCCGCGCCGGAGGCCAGGCCCCCGCCCAGCAGGACCAGCCGCAGGCCCGCCAGGCGCGGCACCAGGACCACCACCCCGTCGCCCAGCTGGTAGCCCAGGGCCCCTCCGAGGATGAGCCCGCCGAGCCGGATGACCCACCTCATCGGCCTCACACCTTCACGCAGGTCCTCTGCCCATCACTATACTCCATCCACGGAGCGCGGGAACGGCATTCGCCCGGGCGATGCGTGCGGTCGGTGGCCGCTCCGCTCTACGGCCCCGCGCGGTATCTTGCGCCCTTTCCTTGACACGCCGACGCGGCGATCCCTATAATCGCATCGCGGTGCGTCGGGTCCGCACACCGCAGGACGACATCTCGCCGGCCGGCGACCGAGCCCGCGTCAGCGGTCAGGGGGGGCGTGATGAAGGACACCGACGAATCCCGCTTCCAGGCCACCGTCAGCGAATATCTCCTGCGCCACCGCAGCATCCTGGACGTCCAGACCAAACTCGCCGAGGCCACGGCCCGCATCAACCGCGCCCTGGCCAAATCCGTCACCCAATGCGGGTGCATCTCGATTCATGCCACCCGCCAGCGGTTCCCCGCGGATGTCAGCCTGCGGGAGCTGAAGCAGTACATGGCCACGCACCTGGACGGCCAGGTCTGCGACCGGTGCCGGGAAGTCCTGGAGACCGAGATCGGCACCGCCCTGTTCTACCTGGCGGCCCTGTGCAGCCTGCTGAACCTGGACCTGCGCGCCATCCTGCAGAAAGAACACGCCCGCGTCAGCGCCCTGGGAGTGTTCAACCTGACCTGAACTGAATCTGCGCGATCTGCTCGATCTACCCGATCTTCTCAATCGGCTCGATTGGAGATCGAGAAGATCGGGCAGATTGGGTAGATTGGGCAGATTGAGTTACATCATCTCCTCCAGCGCCTCGGGGAGGGTGCCCACTTCCACCACCTCGATGTCGCGCCCGGCGATCCCCGAGCCGCGGGGCACCAGGCACCGGCGGAATCCCAGCCGGGCCGCTTCCTGCACCCGCATCTCCAGCTGGGGCACCGCCCGCACCTCGCCCGCCAGCCCCACCTCCCCGATGGCCACGGCGGCGGGGTCCGCCGGCCGGTTGCGGAGGCTGCTGGCCACCGCTCCGGCGATCCCCAGGTCGGCGGCGGGGTCGTCCACCGTCATGCCGCCGGCGGCGCTGGCGTACACATCGTGGCCGGACAGGTGCAACCCGGCCCGCTTTTCCAGGACGGCCAGCAGGACGACCAGGCGGTTGTAGTCGACCCCCGAGGCGGTCCGCCGGGGGGTGCCGAAGACCGTGGGCGTCACCAGGGCCTGCACCTCGACCAGCACCGGGCGGGTCCCTTCCAGGGCGGCCACCACCGCCGACCCCGGCGCGTCCGACGCGCGCCCGGACAGGAAGGCGGCCGACGGATTGGTCACCTCCCGAAGGCCGCCGGCGGTCATCTCGAACACCCCGATCTCGTTGGTGGAGCCGAAGCGGTTCTTGGTGGCCCGCAGGATGCGGTAGGCGTGGTGGCGGTCGCCCTCAAAGTACAGCACGGTGTCCACCATGTGCTCCAGCATCCGCGGCCCCGCCAGCTGCCCTTCCTTGGTCACGTGGCCGACGATCAGCACGGCGACGGCCCGCTCCTTGGCCAGGCGGACCAGCGCGGCGGTGCAGTCCCGGACCTGGCCGACGCTGCCCGGCAGCGAGGGCAGGTCCGGGCGCCCCACGGTCTGGATGGAATCCACCACCACCACCTCCGGCCGCACCCTCTCACACGCGGCCAGGACGGCGTCCAGGTCGGTCTCGGACAGGAGCAGCAGCCGGGGCTCGGCGACTCCCAGCCGGTCGGCCCGCAGCTTGACCTGGGCGAGGGACTCCTCGGCGCTGACGTACAGCACCGTGAGCCCGCCCGCGGCCAGGCGCTGGCAGGCGCGCAGCAGCAGGGTGGACTTTCCGATGCCCGGGTCTCCCCCGATGAGGACCACCGAGCCCGGCACGAGTCCCCCGCCCAGGACGCGGTCCAGCTCGCCGACCCCGGTGGAGACCCGGGAGGGACCGGCGGACGAGACGTCGGTGACGGGCACGGGAATGGCAGCCGGGACCTCCCGCCGCGCCGGCGGTCCGTCGCCGACCGCCTCCTCCACGAGGGAGTTCCAGGCCTCGCAGGACGGGCAGCGACCCAACCACTTGGGGGAGGTATAGCCGCAGGCCTGGCAGACGTACTGCCAGCGGACTTTGCTCATCTCCGACACGGCGAGGGCCCGGCGCGCCGCCGGGCCCCCCATCCTGCGGTATCCTCCGGCCGGGCGCCCGTGGGAGTCAGTCCCCCTTCAGCGCCGGCTCGGGCTGGCGCTTGCGCTCGAAGATGATGCGGTCGTCCCGGGCGTCCACCACCACGGTGTCGCCGGGGCTGAAGTTCCCCCGCAACAGCTCGTCGGACAGCTGGTCTTCGATCAGCCTCTGGATGGTGCGCCGCAGGGGCCGGGCGCCGAAGGTGGGATCGAATCCCTCCCGGGCCAGCAGCTCCTTGGCGGCCTCGGTGAGTTCCAGGTCCATGTTCTGTCCCCGCAGCTCCCGGCGGACCCGGGCGATGAGGATGTCCACGATGGCCTTGATCTGCTGGCTGGTCAGGGGCCGGAAGATGATGATCTCGTCGATCCGGTTGAGGAACTCGGGGCGGAAGGTCCGCCGCAACTCCTCGGTGATGCGCTCCTTCATCCGGGCGTAGGCGGTCTCCATGGCCTCCTGCTCGTCCCGGATGGGCCGGAAGCCGATGGCCACCTCCTTCTCCAGAAGCGGCGCGCCCACGTTGCTGGTCATGATGATGACCGTGTTCTTGAAGTCCACCGTCCGACCCTGGGCGTCGGTCAGCCGGCCGTCGTCCAGGATCTGCAGCAGCACGTTGAAGATCTCCGGGTGAGCCTTTTCGATCTCGTCAAAGAGGACCACCGAGTAGGGCCGCCGCCGCACCGCCTCGGTGAGCTGCCCGCCCTCCTCGTAGCCCACGTAGCCGGGCGGCGAGCCCACCAGCCGGCTGATGGTGTGCCGCTCGCTGTACTCGGACATGTCGATGCGGATCAGGGCGTTCTCGTCGCCGAACAGGAACTCGGCCAGCGCCCGGGCCAGCTCGGTCTTGCCGACCCCGGTGGGGCCCAGGAAGATGAACGAGCCCACCGGACGCCGCGGATCCTTCAACCCCGTCCGGGCGCGGCGGACCGCCTTGGCCACGGCGCTGACGGCCTCCTCCTGCCCCACGATCCGCTCGTGGAGGGACTCCTCCATGCGCAGCAGCCGCTGGGTCTCCTCCTCCACCAGGCGGGTGACCGGGATGCCGGTCCAGGAGGACACCACGTCGGCGATATCTTCGGCGGTGACGGTACTGACGTCGCGGCCCTTCTCCCGCTTCCAGGAGGACTCCAGCTCCTCCAGCTTCTGGCGCAGGACCTTCTCCTTGTCCCGCAGCAGGGCCGCTTTCTCGAAGTCCTGGTTCTTGATGGCCTCCTCTTTCTCGCGCCGGACCCGCTCCACCCGCTCCATCGCCTGCCGGACCTCCTGGGGCAGGAAGGACGCCTGCAGGCGGATCTTGCTGGCCGCCTCGTCCATCAGGTCGATGGCTTTGTCGGGCAGGAAGCGGTCGGCGATGTACTTCTCGGCCAGGGTGGCGGCGGCCACCAGAGCCTCGTCGCTGATGGTCACCCCGTGGTGGGCCTCGTAGCGTTCCCGCAGGCCCTTGAGGATCTCGATGGTCTGCTCCACGGTGGGCTCGCTGACCAGGATGGGCTGGAACCGCCGCTCCAGGGCCGCATCCCGCTCGACGTACTTCCGGTACTCGTCCAGGGTGGTGGCCCCGATGCACTGGAGCTCGCCCCGGGCCAGGGCAGGCTTGAGGATGTTGCTGGCATCGATGGCGCCCTCGGCCGCCCCGGCGCCCACCAGGGTGTGCAGCTCGTCGACGAACAGGATCACCTCGTTCTGGGCCTTGCGGATCTCGTCCATCACCTTCTTCATGCGCTCTTCGAACTCGCCGCGGTATTTGGTGCCCGCCACCAGCGCCGCCAGGTCCAGCTGCACGACCCGCTTGTTGCGCAGCACGTCGGGCACGTCTCCGCGGACGATGCGCTGGGCCAGTCCCTCGGTGATGGCCGTCTTGCCCACCCCGGGCTCCCCGATGAGGGCCGGGTTGTTCTTGGTCCGGCGGGAGAGGACCTGGATGACCCGCTCGATCTCCCGCTCGCGGCCGATGACCGGGTCCAGCTTGCCCTCCCGGGCCAGCTTGGTGAGGTCGCGGCCGAACTCGTCCAGGGTCGGGGTCTTGCTGGCCTGCTTGGTGTAGGTGGTGGTGCCCTCCTCGCCCAGCAGGTACACCACCTGGGCCCGCACCCGCTCCAGGTCGGCGCCCATGGCCTCCAGGACCCGGGCGGCCACCCCCTCCCCTTCCCGGATCAGGCCCAGGAGAAGGTGCTCGGTGCCGATGTAGTTGTGGCCCAGCCGCCGGGCCTCGTCCAGGGCCAGCTCCAGGACCTTCTTGGCCCGGGGGGTGAAGGCCACCTCTTCGTAGGGGGCGCGCTCGCCCCGGCCGATGGCGCTCTCAATCTCGGCCCGCACCCGCTCCGGCGAGATGTTGAGGCTCTCCAGGACCTTGCTGGCGACCCCCTCGCCCTCGCGGATGATCCCGAGCAGGATGTGCTCGGTGCCCACCGCGCTGTGATTGAGGCGCTTGGCCTCCTCCTGGGCAAGGATGATCACCCGGCGGGCGCGTTCGGTGAACCGCTCAAACATGCCGACAGCGTCCTCCTCTCCGCCACATCCACGGGGGCTGCGGAGTCGCTGTCCCGACCTCTTCGCGGGGCGAAGCAGTCAGGTGACCCGGACCCGGCTTTAGCCCTTCCTGTTCTGCCCTGGCGGAGATCCCTCCTGCTGGACTCCCTCGTTTCCCACCCATCTTATCCTACGCCCGAAAACCGGGTCAAATTCCCCTCCCCTGGACGGTGTGCCCGGCCGCAGAAAAATAAGACCGGGCAGGGCGTCCCCCTGCCCGGGGCGGCCGTCGCCGACCGCCCGGTCAATGGGTCACCTTCAGGATCCGATACCGGATCCGCCCCGCCGGTACCGTCACCTCCACCGTCTCCCCGGCGCGCCGGCCGAGGAGCGCCCGCCCCACGGGCGACTCATTGCTGATCCGGGCCCGGGCCGGGTCGGCCTCGGCGGTGCCGACGATCATGTACGTGATTTCCTCTCCGCTGCCGAGATCCTTTACCTGGACCGTGGACCCGACGGTGACCTGGTCGGGCGGCACCCCGTGGTTATCCACCACCCGCGCGTTGCGCAGCAGCTGCTCCAGCTGCAGGATCCGCCCCTCCACGAACGCCTGCTCGTTTTTGGCGTCCTCGTATTCGGAGTTTTCCATCAGGTCGCCGAACGCCTTGGACTGCTTGATGCGCTCGGCCACCTCCTTCCGGCGGACGGTCTTGAGGTGCTCCAGCTCCTCCTCAAGCCGCCGGAGGCCTTCGGGCGTCAGAATGGTCTCCTTTTCCGCCTCTGCCATCGCCCACACTCCTGGGACGGGATGAAGAGAAAACACCGTAGGCCGACCGGCCTACAGCGCCCCCCGCGCCCTGCTGTGCGGTTTGCGGCGATCAAAAACTGAGGGCCTGCGCCCTCAGCGGGACGCAGTATATCCCATGGCCCCGGCGTCCGTCAAGCGCGGGCGACGCCGGCGCGGCGGGCGGCCTGGCGGATCCGCTCGATTTCGCCGTCGTGGATCGCCCGCTCGAACCGCCGCAGGCCCGCCAGGGCAAACCCGTGGCGGCGGGCCAGCGCGGCGATCTCCTCCACCCGGGCCAGGTCCACCTCGCGCCCCAGGGTGAACGGCTCGAAGCGGCGCTCCAGGGCCAGCAGGATGGTCTCGGCCATGCACGCCTCGCACATCCGCGGCGGAAACCCGAAGTCAAACCCAAAGTCCACATCCCCGGGCACCTGGATGACGCCGCCGTCGATGACCAGCACATCGTCCCGGCGCTCGTACACCAGGCGCGAGACATTGCGGGGCCGGGCCACGTCGCACACCACCGCACCGGGCCGCAGGTCCTCGGGCTCGATCAGGACGTCGGTGGCCGACGAGACGGCCAGGACCACGTCGGCCGCGCGGACGGCCTGCCGCACATCGGTCCCCACCTCGATCCGGGCCCGGCCGCCCCGCAGTCGGTCCGCCAGCGCCTCGAGGGCCTCCCGGGTGCGGGCCACCAGCACCAGCCGTCCCGCCTCCCGGGACAGCAGGTGACTGCACGCGGTGCCGATGGACCCCGTGGCGCCCACCACGGCCACCGTGGCCCCGGAGGGGTCAATGCCCATCCGCCGGGCCGCCAGGAGGGCGCCTTCCACGGCCGTGGCCGCCGTGTAGCTGTTGCCCGTGGTCACCGGGATGCGGAGGTGGCGCGCCACGGTCACGCCGCGGTCACCGACGATCTTGGTGAAGGCGCCCAGCCCGACGATGCGGGCCCCCAGGGCCTCGGCCAGGCGCCCGGCCTGGATGATGCGGCGATAGGCGAACTCCAGCGGGGACTCCAGCAGCGTGCGGGGAGTCAGGGGGAGGCCGATGAACCAGCCCTCGGCTCGCGCCCCGGTAGGCGAGCGGATGCCCGTGATGCGGGACACCAGGCGAGGCGGGACCCACCGGAACACCCGCTCGACCAGGCGGGCCGGCAGCCGGCGGGTCACCGGGTAGCGGCGGGCAAAGTCCTCCACCCGCAGGGGGTGGATGATGAACGCGAACCGGCCGATGCCGCCGTCGGGGGATCCTCCGGACTCCGGCGCCCGCGACGCGGCGGGGGACTGCGGGTCGAGGTCTGGGGTCGCGGGCTCGCGCGTCACGGTCTGCCGCTCCAGCGTCCCCCGGGAGTCATGGCGTCGCCGCGGCGGCCGGCCGGGCCGGCGCCCACGGCGGGGCCAGGTCGGGGTTGAGCTCGTAGTACCCGGGCTCGAATCCGGCCCGCAGCGCGGTCTGGAGGTATTCCTCGGGGGAGATCGCCTCCGGCGGCCGCTCCAGCAGGGCCACGATCACCCCCTGCAGGACGTTGGTGGCGAACGCCCGCCCGCCCATGTCCGGCCCGTCGGTGACCAGCAGCCACACCCCCCGGCTGCGCAGCTCCTCCAGGTCGGCGCGGGTAATGGTCTGGGTGAGGATGAGTTTGCCCCGCAGGTCCGGCGGCATGTACCGGCGGATGAGGTGGAAGTCGCCGGCCACCACGTCAGCCCACCGGTAGTACCGCTCCCACCGGGGCGTGATCCGCTCCTGCTTCTTGCCGGTGGGGTACAGCCAGGCGATGGGCGCCTGGGACAGCCACGGGAGGATCAGGGCGGCCAGGATTTTCACCGAGGTCAGCGAGCGCAGGGGGATCGGCAACCCCAGGGCGAACAGGAAGTCGCCGAAAATCGTCTGGGCGCCAGCCAGGGCGAAGGCTTCCGCCATCCCGTAGCGGTCCACCGAGGAAACCAGCAGCACCCGCCGCCCCCGGAAGGACAGCCCCCGCCGGGTGGGCAGGTACTCGGTGATCAGCCACCGCTCCCAGGAGGCCTTCAGCCCCCCGCCGTCCACGAACGGGGTACGCCGGACGTTGCGGACCAGGGCGGCGGTCTCCCGGATCCGGTAGCGGCGGGACCCGGCGGTCAGGTAGAGGTCCGTGCCGCCCAGGCCCAGGGCGTCCACCTGCCCGTCCAGCTCCTCCAGCAGGCGCCGGGCCCGGCGCACATCGCCGTCGGTGCCGATGCGCTCCACGATCACCCGCTGGCCCAGGATCTCCAGTTCCACGCGGTGGTCGCGGCTGCTGCTCCCGAGGCTGACCGACACGACCCGCTTGACCTTCATGCCCTCGGCTCTACTACGCGCCGCGGTGGGGGATTCCTGCCCCACTGCGGCGCCGCCACCCCCGTCTCCGCGTTCCACGCGTGTCACCGCTCTACCGCCTCCACGCCCCGGGCCGCCGGGCGGTTGCGTTCGTGGATGAGCCGCAGGCCCTCCAGGGTCAGCAGCGGGTCCAGGTGGTCGATGGACCGGCACTCGTCGGCGATCAGCTCCGCCCACCCGCCGGTGGCCACCACCACCGCGGGCGCGCCCAGTTCCGCCCGCATCCGGCGGATGATCTCCTCCACCTGTCCCACGAAACCGTAGACGATGCCGGCCTGCATGGCGGTGACGGTGGAGCGGCCGATCACGGTGCGGGGCTTGCTGAGCTCGATGCGGGGGAGCTGGGCCGTGTGCTCGGCCAGGGCGTCCACCGAGATGCCGATGCCGGGCGCGATGGCGCCGCCCAGGAAGTCCCCGTCGGCGGACACCGCGGTGAAGGTGGTGGCGGTGCCGAAGTCCACCACGATGGCGGGCCCCCCGTACCGGGCGTACACGGCCACCGCATTGCAGATCCGGTCCGCCCCCACCTCCTTGGGGTTCTCGTACAGGATCCGGATCCCGGTGCGCACCCCGGGGCCCACCACCAGAGGCGTGACCCGGAAGTACCGACGGCACAGGCGGTCGAAGACGTCGGTGAGCGGCGGCACCACCGAGGAGATGGCGGCCGCCTCCACTCCGGCGAACTCCATCCCGGCGTGCTGGAACAGCGCCCGCAGGAGCATGGCGTACTCGTCGTCGGTCCTGTCCAGGACCGTGGCCAGGCGCCAGTGGACCAGCAGCGCCGCGTCCCGGTAGACACCGACCTTGATCTGGGTGTTGTTGATGTTCAGGGCCAGCAGCATCTCCCTCACCGGAGCGGACTCCTACCGCCCCCGCGCCGCCTCCACCGCCCGGCACACCGGCACCGTGACCACCACGGCCAGGACCACCTCCGGCAGCCCGTGGGTCGCGCCGATGACGAACGCCGCCCCCGCGGGGATGTAGCCGAACGCCACCATGAGGCTCAGCACGCCCACCGTGTTGGTCAGGGTGCCCGCCACCGCCGCGGCGGCCGGCGCCGCGTTGGCTCCCCTCAGGGCGGCGTAGGCCATGGCTGCGGCGGCGACGCCAGCGGCCGCCGCCACCCACGGCCGGACGACGGTGGCCGCCGCCACCGCGTGGTAGGCGGCGATCAGCCAGCTGGGAGCGATCGCCCCGGCGGCATACGCCTCTTCGAAGCGGGAGGCGCCGGGCCCGAGGATGGTGAACATGCCGGCGCCCAGAACGGCCGCCGCCAGGGCCCGGGCGTACCGGCGCTGGAGGGCTGCGAAGACCAGGGCGGCGACCACGCCGATGAGGATCCGCGGGCCGAAGGCGATCACGGGGTTCTTGAAGATCGGGGTGGTGGAGCGGTAGAAGCTCCAGAACCCGAAGATGCCACCCACCAGCGCGCCGGCCACCGGGCCCTCCAGCACCCCGGCGATGATGGCCGGGATGTGCATGGTGGTGGCCGCGCCCGCGGGGGTGGGCGCGGGAATGAAGCCCAACCCGGGCACGTAGCCCAGGACGGCGGCCACCGCCCCCAGGGCTCCGGTCACCGAGATGTCCCGGGCGGACAGACGAAACCCCTTCCGGAGAACGGAAGGGGCGTATCCGGGCTGTGCCATGGTATCCCTCCGTTCCAGTCTCTTCGAGTACCGGACGGAGCCTGATCGAGTGGCTCTGTTCGGGAGTCCGGCCCCGGGACGGTGCCGGCTCTCTGCATACTGTACCACATCCGGCCCGGCGGCGGTCAGGGGTCGGCCAGCCCGGGAATCCCCGCCAGCCCCCGGGCCAGACGCACCGCGCGCTTGACGGCCTCCGCCACCGCGGCCGCGGCGGCGGCGCCCAGCGCCAGAGGGTCCGCGTCGGCGGCGCCGGTGGACAGGGCGAAAACGGTGTCCCCGTCATACAGGGTATGGACGGGCGAGATGACCCGGGCGAGCCCGTCGTGGCCCAGCTGGGCCAGCTTGTTGGCCTGCTCCTTGGTCAGCCGGGCGTTGGTGGCCACCACCGCCAGCGTGGTGTTGGTGGCCAGCCCCGCCGGCCGCACGCCGCCCACCAGCGCCCGGGCCGTGTCCAGGAAGCGACCGCTGGCGGGATCCCGGGCGCCAGCCAGGATCTGTCCCGTCCGGTCGTCCAGAACGTCCCCGAAGGCGTTGACCACCGCCAGGGCGCCCACCACCACGTCCCCGGGCAGGCGCAGCGACCACGTGCCCACGCCGGCCTTCATGGCCGTCGCCGACCCGCCCAGCTTGCCCACGGTCGCCCCGGTCCCGGCGCCGACGCTCCCCTCCTCCACCGGCCCGGCCGACGCCGCGAGGGCCGCAGCGTATCCCATGGCCGCATCCGGCCGCACCAGCGGGCTGCCCACGGCCAGATCAAAGATCACCGCCGCGGGGACGATGGGCACCTTGGCCACCCGCGCGTCGTAGCCCACCCCCCGTTCCTCCAGGAAGCGCATCACCCCGTCGGCGGCGGCCAGGCCGAAGGCGCTGCCCCCGGTCAGCAGGACCGCGTGGATCCGCTCCACCAGCGTCATGGGGCGCAGCAGATCCGTCTCCCGGGTCCCGGGCGCGGACCCCCGCACGTCCACGCCGCCCACCGCGCCGCGCTCGCACAGGACCACCGTGCACCCAGTGGCCGCCTGCAGGTCGGTGGCGTGACCGACGCTCACTCCCGGTACGTCGGTGATCTGAGCCATGGCCGCTCCTCTCTGGCCGCGGGCGCGGGACGCAGCGACACCTCTCCGGCGACCACCCGCACGCGGCCGGCCGCCGTGCGGATCACCAGGGCGCCCGTGTCGTCCACGTCCTCCGCCACCCCCTCCACCTCCCGGGCGCCGCCCGTCCGCACGCGCCGGCCCAGGGTGGCGCTGCGGCGGCGCCAGGCGGCCACCACCGCAGCGGGATCCTGGTGCAGCAGGTCGTAGTATTCCTCGCACCGGGACAACACATCGGCCGCCAGCAACGCCAGGTCCACATCGCTCCCCGTAAGAGACCGCAGGGACGTGGCATCCTGGCGCACCTCGGCGGGCAACGCGTCCACGTCGAGGTTGGCGTTCACCCCGACGCCCGCGACGGCCGCGGAGCCGGCCGCCTCCACCAGCACCCCGGCCAGCTTGCTGTCACCCACCACCACGTCGTTGGGCCATTTCAGGGCTGCGCGCACGCCGGCAGTGGCGGCGGCGGCGTCGGCCGTCGCCAGGGCCACCGCGAACCCCACCAGGGGCCACTGCGCCACCGGCAGGCCCGGGCGCAGCACCACGGACATCCACAGGCCTCCGGGCGGAGAGAGCCACCGACGGCCGCGCCGGCCGCGGCCCGCGGTCTGCACCCGGGCGATGACCGCGGTCCCCTCCGGCGCGCCGGCGTCGGCCATCTCGCGGGCCCGGTCGTTGGTGGACCCCACCCGATCCAGAACCACCACCGGGCGGCCGAATCGGCGCGTCCGCAGCCGCGCCGCCACCGCGGCCTCGGTCAGGTCGGCCATGCCTCCCTCCGGCTGCCGGGCCCGGCGCCTCCCCCGGCCGCTCCGGTCCCCAGGCGGTTCTGGATAGCCTCCACCACAGGGTCCAGCCTGTCGAGGTCCAGGCGGTCGGCGTCCACGGTGAGGAGGGGGCACAGGGTGAAGCGGTCCACCCACTCCCGGTAGCGTTCGTTGAGCTGGGCCAGGTAGGACGGCGGGATCCGCTGCTCGTAGGCGCGGCCCCGCTGCCGGATGCGCTCCAGCAGTGTCGGCACCGAGGCCTGCAGGTGGATGACGAGATCCGGAGGGCGCAGGAGGCCCACCATGGTGGCGAACAGATCGGAGTAGGTGCGGAAGTCCCGCTCGTCCATCAGGCCCTGGAGGTAGAGGTTGCGGGCAAAGATCTCCGCATCCTCGTAGATGGTCCGGTCCTGAATCACCGGCACGGGGGATCGGGCGATCTCCTGGTGGTGCTGGAAGCGCCGGCTGAGGAAGAACACCTGCAGGGCGAAGCTCCAGCGGCGCATGTCGGCGTAGAAGTCCGGCAGGTAGGGGTTGTCGTCCACCACCTCGTAGCAGGCGCGCCACCCCAGGCGGCGGCTGAGGGCGGCGGTCAGGGTGGACTTTCCCGCGCCGATGTTGCCGCTGATGGCTACGAACCACGCCACGGGCAGGGTGCCTCCCTCCGGACGCGCGTCCTCATTGTACCCGGGGTGTGCCCCGCGCCACATAGGCCAGGATGGCGCGCAGGTCCGCGTCGCTGAAGATATCCACCCGATCCGTGTCCACCTGCAGCACCGGCGCGTCGCCGTAGGAGTCGAAGAACTCGTCGTAGGCCTGGCAGAGCCGGGCAAGATAGGCCGGCTGCAGGGCCCGCTCGAACGGACGGCCGCGCCGGGCGATGCGCTCCAGCAGCGTCGGCAGCGACGCCCGCAGGTATACCACCAGGGAAGGGGTGACCGCGCGGGGCGCCAGCGCAGCGTACACCCGATCGTACAGGTCCATCTCCTGCGGATCCAGGGTCAGTCGCGCAAACAACCGGTCCTTGGCGAAGATGTAGTCGGTTACCACCGGGACGCCGCGGGCCCGGGCCTGGCGGACGGCTTCCTGCTGGCGGAAGCGGCTGAGCAGGAAGAAGATCTGGGTCTGGAAGGCCACGGCCCGGATGTCTTCGTAGAACCGGGAGAGAAACGGGTTCTCCTCCACCACCTCCAGCACCACCTCCGCTTCCAGGGCCTCTCCCAGGCGCCGGGCGAGGGTGGTCTTGCCCACGCCGATGGGGCCTTCCACCGCCACCACCGGCACGCCCTCGGGCAGCAGGGGCTCCTGGGCCGACGGGGGAGGTCGGTAGACCAGGCCCTCCCCGTTCATGGGGACAGGCGGCGGACGGCCTGGTCGCGCACCCGCGGGAGGAACTGGTCCAGCCGCCTGCCATCGGGCAGGGCGGCGTCGGGCGCGATCTCCAGCAGCGGCTCCAGGACGAAGCGCCGGCGGGTGATCTCCGGGTGGGGAATGACCAGGGCCGGGGTGTTTACCACCAGGTCCCCGTACAGCAGGATGTCCACGTCGATGGAACGCGGCCCCCAGCGCTCGCCGCGCACCCGCCCCAGCGACCGCTCCACCTCCTGGGCCAGGGACAGCAGGGCCTGCGGGGGGAGATCGGTCTCCACCTGAGCCACCATGTTCACAAAGGGCGGCTGGTCGGTCTTCCCCACCGGGGCCGTCTCGTACAGCGACGAACGGCGCACCACCCGCACCCGCCCCGAGGACTCCAGCGCCGCCAGCGCCTGCTCCACCAGCCGCGCCCGGTCGCCCAGGTTGGAGCCCAGTCCCAGAAAGACCCGGGATCGCGGGACGGGGGGGATGCCGGGGGTCGAGGTTCGGGGGTCAGGACGCCTCAACGGGTCAGCGCTCCATCGGTCCAGCGGTGTCACGCCCGGCGGCGGACGATCTCCACCGCGGCGTAGTCCACGGGGCCGGGCAGGGGTACCGACGGCTTGCGCACCCGCACGCGCACGGCGGTCACGGCCCCCAGGCCCAGCAGGCGGGCGGCCACCTCCTCCGCCACCGCCTCCAGCAACCGGCGCGGCGGTCCCTCCACCACCTCCCGGACGAGGTCGTACACCCGCCGGTAGTCCACGGTGGCGGCCAGGTCGTCGGTGCGCCCGGCAGGTCTCAGGTCCGCCAGCAGGTCCACATCCACCACGAACTCCTGGCCCCGGGCGCGCTCCTCCGGGAGGACGCCGTGATAGCCGAAAAAGCGCATGCCCTCCAGGATGATGCGGTCGGTGGGATCCACCGCTCACTCCCGCCGCCCGGCGCGGTCGCCCGAGGCCGGCGGGCCGCCCGCCGAGGTGTCCTGGCCGGGAGGGGCCGGGGGCATCGGGATGGGGCCCAGCCGCTTTTCGACCACCGCCAGGGCCTCGTCGCGCACCACCTCGGCCCGCTGGAGCAGCGCGCGGACCTGCTCGCCGGTCCGGGCCACATAGGCCGCATCCCGCAGGGACGTCAGGTTGATCCGGACGTTGAGCAGCGCGCCGGTGGCCGCCGCGTAGGCCAGCAGGACCGCGACCCCGACGTCGCTGATGGCGGCGGCCGCCCCGGCCCGCGCCAGGGTGGCGCCCAGGTCCAGCAGGGCCGCGCACCGCGTGGCCACCTCCAGCGGGACCTCGGCGGCCGCGCGCAGCGCCCCCTGCACCGCCTCCTGGCGGCGCGCGCGCTCTTCCGGAGTGCTCCGCGGCAACCGCATAGCCTGCACCACCGCATCGAACGCCGCCGCATCCCGCTCCGCCAGGTCCAGGAGGGCCACCCGCTCGGCGTCGGCGGCGGCGGAGGCCTGCGCAAGCGCCGCGTCGTCCTCCCCCTTGCCGGCCGACAGCCGCGCCACCATGCCCAGCAGTGCGGCGGCCGCCGCCCCCGCCACCGCCGACGCGGAGCCGCCACCGGGCGTGGGGTCGGAGGAGGCCAGGCGGTCCAGGAACTCCTGCACCGACAGCGTCCTCACCGCCGCACCACCCGGCCGCGCTTGACGACCGTATGGATCAGATGCACCCCCGCCTGCATGGCCAGGTGCCGGTAGTCCGGCGCGTCCAGCACCACCAGGTCGGCCGCCTTGCCCGGCTCCAGGCTGCCCACCTCAGGAGCCATCCCGATGGCGTGGGCGGCGTTGATGGTGGCGGCCACGATGGCCTCGGCGGGGGTCAGGCGCATGCCCGCGCACGCCAGCGCAATCACCAACGGCATGGCATAGGTGGGCGACGTCCCGGGATTGAAGTCCGACGCCAGCGCCACCGGCACGCCCAGCTCCACCATGGCGCGGGCGCGGGCGTAGGGCAGGCCCAGGACCAGGGCCGTGGTCGGGCACAGCACCGCCACCGTGCCCGCGGCCGCCAGGGCCCGCAGGCCGTCGTCGGACGATCGCAGCAGGTGGTCGGCGGAGACGGCACCGACCTCCGCCGCCAGCCGGGCCCCCCCGGTATCGGCGAACTCGTCGGCGTGGATCTTCGGCGCCAGCCCCGCGTCTGCCCCCGCCTGCAGCACGCGCCGCGCCTGCTCGGGAGTGAACGCCCCCTCATCGCAGAACACGTCGCAGAACTCCGCCAGGCCTTCCTCCGCCACCGCCGGGATCATCTCCTCCACCACCAGCTGCACGTACCGGTCAGGCTCTCCGGCGTATTCGGGAGGGACCGCGTGCGCCCCCAGGAAGGTGGGAACGAGGTCCAGGTCGTGGGATGCCGACAGGCGGTGCGCCGCCCGCAGACACTTGACCTCGTCATCCACCGTCAGCCCGTAGCCGCTCTTGACCTCCGCCGTGGTGGTCCCGTGGGACAGCATGCCGTCGGCCCGCGGGCGGGCGAGGTCCACCAGCCGGTCCTCGCTGCTGGCCCGGGTGGCGGCGACGGTGGACAGGATGCCTCCCCCCGCGGCCAGGATATCCTGGTAGCGGGCGCCCCGCAGGCGCCACTCGAACTCGTCCTCCCGCGAGCCGGCGAAGATGAGGTGGGTGTGGGGATCCACGAAGCCCGGCAGGACCACCCGCCCGGAGGCGTCGATCACCTCCGCGCCCGGCGCGGGCGTCACCTCGTCCAGAACCTGGGCCGTGGGCCCCGCGGCCACCACGATCCCCTCCACCGCGGCCACGGCGCCGTCCCGGACCAGCCCCACCTCCGCCAGGGCGGCGCCGGTGCGGGGCGCGTGATTGGGCCCGGCCAGGGTGAGCAGCTGGGCTGCGTGCACCACCAGCAGATCAGCTTCGGTTGTCATGGCGGTCGGCCTCGAGGCTGGGGAAGGGTCATTCCATCAGTTTCGCTTCCAGAATCTGGTCCCGGCGGAAATCGCGCAGGCGAAGGTAGAAGCGCGCCACGTCGGCCACCGCGTCCAGGGGAATGAGGCCCACCACCTCGCTCTCCTGGATCTCCACCCCGTAGCGGGCGGCCTCAGTGCGAACCAGCTCGAATGCGCGGTACAGGGGCGTGCGGGTGTGGTCCAGCAGGTTCATGGACACCTGGGCCTGTCCTCCCTCGCTGGTGACGCCCATCGCCTGCACGTTCACCAAGCCTCCGCTGCTCTCGCGCACCGCCCGGGCGACGCGTTTGGCGACCTCCACGTCGGTGGTGGTCAGGTTGACGTTGAAGGCGATCAGGGGACGCCGCGCCCCGACCACCACGGCCCCGGCGGTCGGGTGGGGATGGGGATCGCCCACGTCGGGCGCCCAGGCAGGGTCGGCCATCTTGGCCGCCAGGCCTTCAAACTCCCCCTTGCGGATATCCGGCAGGCGCCGGCGCTCGGGGCGGGTGGCCGCCTCGGCGTAGAAGTACACGGGCACCCGCAGCTCTTCCCACAGGCGGCGGCCCAGCTCCCGCGCGGCGGCCACGCAGTGCTCCATGGTCACGCCGGCGATGGGCACCAGGGGGATGACATCCACGGCCCCCAGCCGCGGGTGCTCGCCCCGGTGGACCCGCATGTCGATGAGCTCCACCGCCCGGCGGGCGGCGGCCAGGGCCGCGGCTGTCACCGCCTCGAGATCGCCCACGAAAGACAGCACGCAGCGATTGTGGCTCTCGTCGGCCTGCACGTCCAGCAGCCGCGCCCCGGGTGTCCGGCGAACCTCCTCGGCGATGGCCTCGATGACGTCGCGGCGGCGTCCTTCGCTGAAGTTGGGCACGCACTCAACCAGGATCCCGGACATGGCTCCTCGGCCATCCGCACCTCGGCGCCCCGCGCCGGGCGCCCCGGACGGTGGACGGTGGGTATGTTCTGTGCGCCGCAGGCGTCCTCCTCGGCGGGCCGCGGCGCGGGAGGAGGCTCCGCCGGCGTCCGCGAACTCGGCCACTGCCCGCGTGGGCGAGCCGGTGCGGGCGTCGGAGTGCGCCCGGAGCGCCCGCCGGCGCGGAGCGATTCGGATGAGCCGAAGACCACCCGCGGCGCGGTCGGGGGATCGCACGGAACGCCTGAGCCGGTTTCTGGCCCTGGTCCTCCGCCACCGGCCCGAGAGCGTGGGTGTGGCCCTGGACCCCTCCGGCTACGTGGACATCGACACGCTGGCCGCCGCCCTGGCCCGGCAGCCCGGCTGGGCGTGGGTGACGGCGGACAGCATCCGCGCCGTGGCCCGCGTGGACCCGCGGCGCTATGAGGTGTCCGGCGGCCGCATCCGGGCCCGTTACGGCCACAGCGTCCCGGTGGACACCCCGGGCCCGCCGGTGGTGCCGCCCGAGTGGCTGTACCACGGGACGTCGCCGGCCGCCCTGGAGGCCATCCGCGCCCGGGGCCTGCAGCCCCAGGCCCGCCAGTTCGTGCACCTGTCGGCGTCGCGGCAGGACGCGCTGGCGGTGGGCCAGCGCCACAGTCCCGACGCGGTGGTGATCACGGTGCTGGCCCGGCGCGCCCACGCCGCCGGCGTGCAGTTCTACCGGGCGTCGCCGTCCATCTACCTGGCGCGGCACATACCGCCCGAGTTTCTCCTGCTCCCCACCCCAGCGGACACCCCCCCGGGCGGGTAGAGGGGTATCCCGCAGGCGTGCGGAAGGACGGCGGGGCCCGGCGGCGGAAGACAGCTACCCTCAGCAGACATGCGGGCCTCCGCCCGTGAGGCGTCCTGGAATTGTGGGGTCAGACCCCCGTGTCGTCGCGGCGGCGGGGTCGGGAACACCCGTCTGCGGAGGAGGTGGGAGGATGTCCCGGGCACCGCAGTCGTCCGGACCGGCTGCACCGGCGGCCGCCTACGACCGGTTTGCCTGGTTCTACCACCGCTACTGGGGATCCGGGCCCGACGCGTTCGCCTACCGCATCCTGCCGGTCCTGGACCGCCTGGTCTTGCCCCACGTTCCCGCCGGCGCACGGATCCTGGACCTGTGCTGCGGGGACGGGACGCTGGCGGACCTGCTGCAAGCGCGGGGGTACCGGGTCACGGGCGTGGACGGCTCCCTGGAGCTGCTGCGCTACGCCCGCCGGACGGCCCCGGACGCCCGGTTCATCTGCGCCGACGTCCGCCGCCTGGCGCTCCCTCCGGTGTTCGACGCGGTCCTGTGCACCTACGACAGCGTCAACCACCTGATGGACCGCGCGGAGCTGGAAGCCGCCTTCCGCGCCGCGGCCGGCGCCGTGCGGCCCGGCGGGCGGTTCTGCTTTGACGTGAACACCGCCGACGGCTACCTGGCCCGCTGGCGGGGGTCGTTCAGCATCATCGCCGACGACCACGTCCTGGCCGCCCGCCCCCGCTTCGACCCCGCCACCGGCGTGGCCACGTTCCAGCTGGCCCTGTTCCGCCAGGAGGAGGGCCGGTGGACGCGCACAGATCTCACCCTCTCCCAGCGGTGCCATCCCGACGCCACCCTCCGCGAGGCGCTGCAGGCCGCGGGGTTTGCGGCGGTGGAGGTTTCCGACGCCGAACGCGACTGGGGACTGCGCGAGCCGGGGCGCGCCATCTACCTGGCGGTCCGGGCCTGACCGGCCGGATCGGGGCCTCCCCCTACTCTTCCACCCGGGAGAAGTGGATCACCGTCACCGTGTCGTCCAGGGTGATCTGGCGCTCCCGGCCGTAGATGTTGGTGAGAAAGTCGATGAGCTCGTCGTGCCGGCGCAGCTCGGGATTGTCCCGCTGGATCTCCCGCGGCGTGACATCGCGCAGGGCCTTCACCTCCACCGCGTCCACGATGGCTGCCGCGATCTTCTTGCGGGTCCCGAAGCGGCGGCCCACCGTCAGCCACACGATTTGCCCCGGGCGATACTTGTCCCGCTTGTCCCCCAGCCGGATGGTCGCCGTCTTGCGGCCGTCCCGCAGCTGCTCGGCAAACACGGCGGAGTAGAAGTTGAGCGCGTACACGTCGCCTCCCTCCCGATGCGGACTCGACGCGGGTGTCATGCCCCGCCGGCGCCGGGCAGCATGGGGATCTTCAGCCCGTGCCGGCGGGCGGCGGCAATGGCCTGCTCGTAGCCGGCGTCGGCGTGTCGCATGATGCCGGTGCCCGGGTCGGTGGTGAGAACCCGCTCCAGCTTGCGGGCGCCCAGGTCGGTGCCGTCGGCCACCACCACCTGTCCCGCGTGAATGGAGTAGCCGATGCCGACCCCGCCCCCGTGGTGGACCGCCACCCAGGTGGCGCCCGCGCAGGTGTTCACCAGCGCGTTGAGGATCGGCCAGTCGGCTACCGCGTCGGAGCCGTCCCGCATCCCCTCGGTCTCGCGGTAGGGCGAGGCCACCGACCCCGCATCCAGGTGGTCACGGCCGATGACGATGGGAGCCCTCACCCGACCCCGACGCACCAGGTCGTTGAAGGCCAGGCCGGCCACCGCCCGCTCGCCGTAGCCCAGCCAGCAGATGCGGGCCGGCAGGCCCTGGAAGGGAACCCGCTCCTCGGCCAGGCGGATCCAGCGGGCCAGGGATGCGTTCTCGGGGAACAGCTCGACCACCGCCCGGTCCGTCTCCCGGATGTCCTCGGGATCCCCCGACAGGGCCACCCACCGGAAAGGCCCCTTGCCCTCGCAGAACAGCGGCCGGATGTAGGCCTCCACGAATCCCGGATAGCTGAACGCGTCGGCATACCCGGCCTCCCGGGCCTGGCCGCGCAGGTTGTTGCCGTAGTCGAACACCACGCTGCCGGCCCGGCGCATGGCCACCATGGCCTCGCAGTGCCGGGCGATGGACGCCCGCGCCCGCCGCACGTACTCCTCGGGCTGTTCCCGCCGCAGGCGCGGGGCCTCTTCGGCGGTGACGCCTTCGGGGACGTAGCCGCCCAGCGGGTCGTGGGCGGAGGTCTGGTCGGTGACCACGTCGAAGCGCACGCCCCGGCGCACCAGCTCGGGATACACCTGGGCGGCGTTGCCCAGCAGCGCCACCGACAGCGGCCGCCCGGCCCGTCGGGCCTCCTCCACCGTCCGCAGAGCCTCGTCCAGATGGTCGGTGGCGTGGTCCACCCACCCGCTGGTCAGCCGGCGGTGGATGCGGGCCGGGTCCACCTCCACGATGAGGGCCACGCCCTCGTTCATGGTGATGGCCAGGGGCTGGGCGCCGCCCATCCCGCCCAGGCCTGCCGACAGCACCAGGCGGCCCCGCAGGGTCCCCCCGAAGTGGGTGCGGGCCACCGCCGCAAACGTCTCGTAGGTCCCCTGGAGGATCCCCTGGGTGCCGATGTAGATCCACGAGCCGGCGGTCATCTGGCCGTACATCATCAGGCCCAGGGCTTCCAGCCGCCAGAAGGTCTCCCAGGTGGCCCAGGCCGGCACCAGCATGGAGTTGCTGATGACCACCCGGGGGGCCCACTCATGGGTCCGGAAGATCCCCACCGGCTTGCCCGACTGGACCAGCAGCGTCTCGTCGTCTCCCAGTTCCCGCAGGCAGCGGACGAGGGCGTCAAAGCACTCCCAGTTCCGTGCCGCCTTGCCCGTCCCCCCGTACACGATCAGCTCGTCGGGCTTTTCGGCCACTTCGGGGTCGAGGTTGTTCATCAGCATGCGCAGGGCGGCCTCCTGGGGCCACCCGCGGCAACTGATCTGGGTCCCCCGGGGCGCCCGCACGATCCGACGCATCCCTCCCACCGCCATCAGCGCACCTCCCCTACCGCGCCCTCCACCGCCGCCGCCAGGCGGCCGCTGCGCACCAGCTGGACTGCGGCCTCCAGATCCGGGGCCAGCGCCCGATCCTCCTCCAGGCGCGGGACCACCTCCCGCACGGCGGCGTAGGCCGCGCCGGTACCCGCGCCCGGCCGGGCCGGACGGTGGAACTCCAGAGCCTGGGCCGCGCAGACCAGCTCGATGGCCAGCACCTGGCCGGTGTGCGCCACCACCCGGGCGGCCTTGCGGGCGGCGATCATGCCCATGCTCACGTGGTCCTCCTGCCCCGCGGAGGTGGGGATGCTGTCCACGCTGGCCGGGTGGCAGAGGACCTTGTTCTCCGACACCAGGGCCGCGGCCGTGTACTGGGCCAGCATCAGGCCGGAGTGCAGTCCTCCGTCCGGTGTCAGGAAGGCCGGCAGCCCCGACAGCGCGGGGTTGACCAGGCGCTCGATGCGGCGCTCGCTGATGCTGGCCAGTCCGCTTGTGGCCACCGCCAGCACATCGGCCGCCAGCGCCACCGGCTGCCCGTGAAAGTTGCCCCCGGACAGCACGCGCTCTGCATCGGCGAATACCAGGGGATTGTCGGTGGCGCTGTTGATCTCCACGTCCACCACGCCGGCCACGTAGCCCAGGGCGTCGCGGCACGCCCCGTGGACCTGGGGCATACACCGCAGGGCGTAGGCATCCTGCACCCGGGCGGACGACCGGGGCCGGGCCAGGATCTCGCTGCCGGCGATCAACCGGCGCAGGACGGCGGCGCTGGCCGCCTGGCCGGGATGGGGCCGCACCTGGTGCAGCAGGGGGTCGAAGGCGTCGGGCAGACCCCGCAGGGCTTCAAAGGTCATGGCCCCGGCGATATCGGCCACCACCGCCAGCATCCGGGCATCGTGGACCGCCAGGGCCAGCAGGGCGGTCATTCCCTGGGTCCCGTTGATCAGGGCCACGCCCTCCTTGGCCTCCAGAACCACAGGCTGCAACCCGGCCCGGGCCAGCGCCTCCCCGCCCGTCAGGCGCCGGCCGTCGGTCACCGCCTCGCCCTCCCCCACCAGGACCAGGGCCAGGTGCGCCAGGGGCGCCAGATCGCCGCTGGCTCCCACCGATCCCTGGGAGGGCACCACGGGGTGGACCCGCCGGTTCAACATCGCCACCAGCAGGTCCACGATCTGCGGGCGCACCCCCGAGTATCCCAGGGCCAGGGCGTGGGCCCGCAGGAGCATCATGGCGCGCACCGCCTCTTCCGGCAGGGACTCCCCCACGCCGGCGCTGTGGCTGCGCACCACGTTGAGCTGCAGGGAGGCGGCCTGCTCGGGCGAGATGCGGACGGCGGCCAGGTCGCCCACGCCGGTGGTGATGCCGTAGACGACGCGGCCGTCGCGGATGATCCGGTCCACCACCGCGCGGGACCGCTCCATGTTCTCCCGGGCCCGAGGCGAGACGACAACCTCCGCTCCCTCCCGGGCCACCCGCACCACGTCCGCGATGCTCAGCCGCTCACCGATCTCGACCCGCGCGCGTGCGGCCGCCGCGTCCACCCGTCCTCCCCCGGCCATCGGATGCACCCCGCGCCGCCGTCACCGCAGGCTCGGGTGGTAGGTGGTGGTCACCCCCCGCTCGCCCCGCGTGCCCACCACGGTGGCCAGGGTGATGTCCCGGTAGGTGATCCTGGACGTCACCGTCTTGATCCCCGGCAGCTGGGACAGAACCGCCTGGGACGCCAGCAGGCCCTCGGTCTCCAGGTTCTTGCGGGCGTCGGTCTTGTCGTCGGGCTCGATGAGCACCATCGCCCGGCCTTCCTGGACGCGGTCGCCGGCTTTGACCAGCACGGCGACCACCCGGCCGGTGTACTCGGCCTGAGCGCCCAGGACCACCTTGCCGTCGGCCGAGCGGACGTACACCAGGGGATCTCCCCGGACCACCCGCATGCCCACCAGCAGCTGATCCAGATTCCTGGCCACCACCTCGCCGCTGACCAGCGCCCGGGCCGCCGGCGGGTACGTGGCCGACTCGAAGGTGACATCCACGGTGCCCGCGGCCTCGTCCACGGCGAGAGACTTGACCGATCCGCGGCCGATGATGTTCTCGATCAGGTTGCGGACCAGGACCTCCGGCGGCGGAGGCCGGCGGGCTTCCTCCTCCCGCCGCCGGTAGACTGCGTCCCACGCCACCAGGCCCCCGGTGGCCACAGCCACCACCGCCAGATAGATGAGAATCGGCCCCCAGCTGAGCCCCGCCTTGCGCGCCAGACGCCCCGCGCGAGCCACCCTCCACCTCCTCTCACTCGGTCCGGCCCCGGGAGGGCCTTTACGCTGCCACCTGAATCGCATCGGACGTGGTGATGGTCCCCCGGTACAGGAACGACGTCTGCCGGATGGCCACCTGCAGGTCAAACGGCGTCAGCGCGGAGATGGCGTCGATGGGCAGGATCACCCGATACCCCCGGATCGCGGCGCTGCCGGCCGTATGGAGGACGCAGATGTTGGCCACGGTCCCGCACACGATCACCGTGGTGATGCCCCGCAGGCGCAGTTCATGGTCGAGGGATGTCCCAAAGAAGCCATCATAGCGCAGCTTCTGGATCACCCGTTCCCCGGGCCGCGGCGCCAGCTCGTCCACGATCTGCCAGCCCCAGCTGCCCCGCACCACGTGCTGGCCCCAGATGGCGAATTCGATGTCTCCGGGGTCGTGGGTGTCCTGGGTGAAGAACACCGCCATCCCGTGCCCCCGGGCCAGGGACAGCAGCCGCTGGATGGCGGGGATGGTCTCGCGGGCCTGGGGCACGACCAGCGCCCCACCATCCGTGACGAAGTCGTTCTGCATGTCCACGATGACCAGCGCGGTCGTCCTGGGGTCGACGAGTACGCGCCGTTCCACCTGATACTCCGGCGCCTCGACCGTCGGCATATCCTCACCTCCCGACCGCCGCTTGTGGCGCCGCCCCTCCCGCCTCCGGCGCCGGGCGGATACCCGTCAGGTCCGGGTCACCAGCGGCCGCAGGAGCGGCACCGCCAGCAGAATCACCACCACATCCACCACCGTCTCAAAGGCCAGCCCGTAGACGAAGACCGCCCCGGCGATCTCCGAGGCCGGCAGCAGGCCCGCGGCGATGAACCCCAGGATGTTGAGCGCGTGCCCCACCAGGATCGTGAAGGCGCCGGCCAGGACGGACCGGCGACCCACGACCCCGGCCGCCAGGCCCATGACGGCATGAGGGATGACGGCCACGCGCTCGAACGCGTTCCCTGCGGGCGTGAAAAAGCCATTGATGCCGGTGCCCACCAGGCCCACCAGGGCTCCGGCGGCCGGCCCCAGCAGGATCCCGGCGATCACCACCACCACCATGTTCAGAGCGATGATGGCCCCGGGGACCATGGGGTTGGGCAGGTAGCGCACCACCTGTCCCACCACCACGTACAGGGCGGCCAGCACTGCGGCGTAGGCAATCTGGCGGGTGGACATGAGATCCTCCTGCCCCGCGGCGACGTCGTGCCGCTGACCATCGGGGAGCACCGGCTCACTTCGCGCCTCCAGGGTCCGCTCCCTCTCCCCGCAGGCAGCGGTCGCGCAGGTCCCCCGCGGCGGGTCCGGAGGGACTCGCGGACAGATGGCTCTAGGACGCCTCGGGCTTGGGCTTGAGGGTGGGACTGGGGGCCGGCAGAGGCACTTCGGGGCGGGGAGCCTCTGCCGCCGGCCGGCCGGCGGGCGCCGGGCGGGCCGGGCGCTCCACGGGTTCACCGGCCAGGGCCCGGTCGATCTCCTCGCCCTCCAGGCTCTCGTGCTCCAGCAGGGCCCGGGCCAGGCGCTCCAGCCGGTCCCGGTTGGCCTGCAGCAGGTCGCGGGCGCGCTCGTAGCACTCGTCGATGATGCGCCGGACCTCCTTGTCGATCTCGTAGGCGATCTCCTCGCTGTAGTTGCGGGTCTCCACCAGGTCCCGCCCCAGGAACACCGGGCCGTGCCGCTTGCCCAGGGACAGGGGACCCAGCTTCTCGCTCATTCCGAATTCGGTGACCATCTTGCGGGCCAGTTCGGTGGCCTGCTCGAAGTCGTTCTGGGCCCCGGTGGTGACCTCGTTGAACACCAGCTCCTCCGCCACCCGCCCGCCCAGCATGGCGGTGATGCGGTCCAGCAGCTCGCTCTTGGTGTAGGTGTACTTGTCCTCGGGCGGGGCCGAGATCACGTAGCCCAGGGCCATCCCCCGGGGGAGGATGGTCACCTTGTGGGGCGGGTCGGCGTTGGGGAGCAGTTTGCCCAGCAGGGCGTGGCCGCCCTCGTGGTAGGCGGCGATCTCCCGCTCCTTGGCACTGAGGATGCGGCTGCGCCGCTGAGGCCCGGCGATGACCCGCTCGATGGCCTCCTCCATCTCGGCCATGGTGATCTTCTTCTTGTTGCGCCGGGCGGCCAGCAGGGCCGCCTCGTTCACCAGGTTGGCGAGGTCGGCGCCGGAAAAGCCCGGGGTGTGCTTGGCCAGCAGGTCCAGGTCCACGTCCTCGGCCAGCGGCTTGCCCCGCACGTGGACGTCCAGGATGGCCCGCCGCCCCTTGCTGTCCGGGTTGTCCACCACCACCCGCCGGTCAAACCGCCCGGGCCGCAGCAGCGCCGGGTCCAGGATGTCGGGCCGGTTGGTGGCCGCGATGACGATGATGCCGGCGTTGGGGTCGAAGCCGTCCATCTCCACCAGGAGCTGGTTGAGAGTCTGCTCGCGCTCGTCGTGGCCCCCGCCCAGGCCGGCCCCCCGCTGGCGCCCCACGGCGTCGATCTCGTCGATGAACACCAGGCACGGCGCGCTCTTCTTGGCCTGGTCAAACAGGTCGCGGACCCGGCTGGCCCCCACCCCCACGAACATCTCCACGAACTCCGACCCGGAGATGGAGAAGAACGGCACCCCGGCCTCCCCGGCCACTGCCTTGGCCAGCAGGGTCTTGCCGCTGCCCGGCGGCCCCACCAGCAGGACCCCCCGCGGGATCTTGGCCCCCAGGGCCTGGAACTTCTTGGGGTGCTTGAGGAACTCGATGATCTCCTGCAGCTCCTCCTTGGCCTCGTCCACCCCCGCCACGTCGTCGAACGTCACCTTGGGTCGGTTCTCGGTGTGCAGGCGCGCCCGGCTCTTGCCGAACGACATGGCCTGGTTGCTCCCGCTCTGGGCCTGCCGCAGCATGAGCAGCCACAGGCCGATGAGCAGGAAGATGGGCAGCATGGTGGACAGCAGGCTCGGCCACAGGGTGGTCCGGGACTTGGGCTCCACGTGGATCTGGACGCCCCCGGACTGCAGCAGCGCCAGGTACGAGGTGTCCCCCGGCGGCACGTATGTCCGGAAGGTCTGGCCGTCCCGCAGCCGGCCCGACACGGTCTCGTCGCCGATGGTCACCTCGACGATGCGCCCCGCCCGGGCGTGCTGGAGGAACTGGGTGTAGGAGATCTCCTCGCGGGGGCCGCGGGTGCGGTACAGGGGCAGGAAGAAGTACAGGACGACCGCCAGGATGATCGCCCACACGGCCAGATTGCGCAGGTACCGGTTAATCATGAACCCTGCCCCCTGCCGGAGCCCGTCCCGGCTCCCGTCCGATAGATTCGCTCCACCGCCCGGTCTCCCCTGGCCGGATTGACGTCACCATACACCGACTCCCACCGGACATCAAGCGGGCTCAAGCCGGCCGCAGAGGCTCGACCCGCAGACGCACCACCTGCCGGCTGCGCTCGGTCACCCGGGCCGCTTCGGCCACGCGGTGACCCACCACCCACAGGATCCGGCCGGCGGCGTCGGTCACCACGGGCATGCGGGGACGCTGCCAGCGCGGGACCTTGGCGTCCACATAGATGTCATGCACCTTGCGGCTGCCCGGCAGACCCAGCGGGACGATCCGGTCGCCCCGCCTCCAGGGCCGCACGACCAGTTCGCTGCCCGCCGCTGCGGCGTCCAGATAGGCCAGGGCGGGGGTGGTCTCAAGATGGGCGACCCCCTCCCGGTCCACGACCTCGGCGCGCACCTCCACGCCCAGAGCCTCCGCCGTCACCCGGCCGGGCACCGGGAGGCGATATTCGCGGCTGTCGGGCGGCGGCGGGGGCGCCACCACCTCCACCGCCTCGTAGGCCCGGCGCACCACCCAGCCCGCGCCCGTCGCCTGCCGGCCAGGCCGTCCCAGGGCCACGTCGTATGCCCCACTTTCTTCAACGCGAGTCATGGATGCGGATGTTCCGGTGACCTGCGCCACGGCCAGGCGCAGCAGCCGTCGCCGCACCGGCGGCGCGTGGCGGACGAACGCGGCGACCGGCAGGCGCACCCCTCCGGGCACGGGAGCCGCCTCCCGGGCCAGCGCCTCCGCCGCCAGGTCGTCCAGCCACGCCGACACCCGGGCGGTCAGGTGGCCCAGGTCGGCCAGAACCTCCCGCAGCGCCGGAAACTGGCGGTCGAAGACCGGCAGGACCTCCCAGCGGATCCGATTGCGGAGGTAGCGCAGATCGCGGTTGCTCGGGTCGTCCCGCCAGGCGATTCCCCGCAGGCGCAGGAACGCCACCACCTCCTGCCGGGTGCACTCCAGCAGGGGCCGCACCACCGCCGCCGGCCCCAGCGGCCGCCGAATCGGGATTCCCCCGGCCTCGTCCCACGCCGCCCCCTGCAGCAGCCGCATCACCATGGTCTCGACCAGGTCGTCCCGGGTGTGGGCGGTGGCCACCCGCCGGTACCCCGCCAGCGCGGCCACGCGGGCGAAGAACGCGTAGCGGGCCCGGCGGCCGGCGTCCTCCAGGGAACGCTTCTCGGACGCCGCCAGCGCGCGGACATCCGCCTCCTCGACCGTCGCCTCCAGTCCCAGACCGGTGGCGATCTCCCGCACGAAGGCGGCCTCATCCCCGGCCTCGGGCCGCAGGCGGTGGTTGAGGTGGGCGACGTGCAGCCGCCACCCCCACCGGGGCGCCAGCTCCGCCAGCGCGTGCAACAGCGCCACCGAATCGGGACCGCCGGAGACGGCGACCACCACGCCGTCCCCGGGGTCCAGCAGCCGGTGGGCCTGCACGGTGCGCTCTACCTTGTCAACCAGGTCGGCCCCAGGTACCACCGATGTCCTCGCCGCGCCTCAGCCTCGGCCAAGGCAAAGCGGAGCGGCCCCCTGGCCGCCCCGCCGCCACCAACCTTCCTCGGGCTTCCCGGGCCATGCCCACGCAAGGCCCGGCGACCCGCTCCTGTCCGGGCGTGGTGGCGGCGGGGAGAGTCGAACTCCCGACACCGCGGGTATGAGCCGCGTGCTCTGACCAACTGAGCTACGCCGCCACGCGATCCCATTATACGCGGAAGCGCGGGACCGCGGAAGCGCGGGAACGCGACCCAGCATGAGGTCCCTTCTCCGCGCGGGAAGGAGGTAAGGACTCACCTTCAACCTTCAACGTAGTTCCTGGTTCCCCGATCCCGGAAGGCCGGCGGCCAGGGGATACCCGGTCGCAGCCGTGCCAGGGGGGCGCGATGGAGGCCCGGAAGAGTGAAGGGGGCTGTCAGTCCTGATCCCCGATCGCGGATCTCGTGATGCCGGCAGCGCCGTCGTCCCCCTAGCGTTCCACGATCACGAACGCCAGGGGGGGCAACCGCATCTCCCGCCCGGGACCCGCCCGGCCCAGGAAGACCGCCACCGCTTCGTAGGGACCGGGATCCACCGGATGGCCCTGGAAGTCGCGCTGGTCCCACGTCAGGCGCGCCGACAGCCGCTCCCCGGGCCGCAGGGTGACGGTCTGGACGACCTGGATGAACGCCTTGTCGTGGGACCACTGCCAGACGGCATCGCCCCGGGGCCGGCGCACGATCAGGTCAAACCGCTGGCCGCTGGTGAATGTCAGTGCCAGGGGTCCCTCCCCGCGGTTGACGGCGGCGATGGTGACCTCCACCGGCTCCCCCGGGGCGAACGCCGGCCGGGGCAGTGCGGCCTCCACCCGCAGGGCTCCCGCAACCTGCTCCACCACCAGCGGACCGCCCGCCAGGGCGATCGCCCCCAATCCCGCCAGTACCCACCCCCGGATTCTGTCCACGCTCTCCCGCCTGGGGATACGCCCCCCGCGGCTTGTGGGTTCCCGTCGGGGTTACTTGACTCCCACCTTGGGCATCTCAAACCGGATCTTGCCCGCGGCGATCTCCTCCAGGGCCACGGTGACGGGATTGGACGACTCCACGTCCACCAGCGGGAGGGCGCCTTCCTTCAGCTGGCGCGCCCGCTTGGCGGCCACGATCACGAGGGCATACTTGTTGCCGACGCGTTCCAGCAGCGCCTCCAGAGGCGGCTTGATCACCTGTACGTCACCTCATGGGAACACGGGCGTCATGGGGACAGATCGTATTGTATCCACGACCCCTGCTCTGTCAAGCAATGGAGGACGACCTGGCTGGCTCCCGGCGCCGGCTACTTCCGCCGCGGGGGTGCTCCCGCCCGGTTCCGGTGGCCCGCCAGGCTGGCCCCGATGCGGCCGATGAGGCCGAAGACCGCCAGCATGCCGCCCAGCCCCATCAGCCCCACGGAGCCGAAATACAGCTGGTCCAGGGTCTGCAACCGCTCGGCGGTGATGAGGCCCGGGTCGGCGGCCAGTTGGGCAACCGCTTGCTGGATCTGCGGGAGGGTGCGGGTGTAGACGTACACCCCGCCCCCCAGCGCCGCCAGGCCCACCGCCTCCGCCAGGACGTCGGTCACCCGCGCCAGCACCCCCCGGTACTTGTAGACGGCCGGCGCGAGGGTGAACGACACCGAGAGCAGTTTGGCCCAGTCGATCTGGCTGAGGTCGGGCAGGTTCTGCACGCCATGACTCCCCCGATCCGGCTGGTCGTGCGGGTTGTACTACTGTCCTTCCCGGAATATCATGGGCGGAGACATCGTGGTGGTTGCCGGTGACCGGCGGCCGCGTTCCCCCGCACCCCCGGTGCCGCTTCCGTGGCTCACGACGCCCGCGCCGGCTGGCGCATCCATGCCCTGGGCGTGATCGCCCTCGGGGCGCTGATGTCCATCACCGTCACGTCCCCGGTGATCCCCCTGTACCTGGACCACCGCGGCCTGCCTGCGGCCCACGTGGGCGGCGTCATCGGCGCCCTCTCGCTGACCCTCATCGTCACCGAGCTGATGGCGCTGGCGGTCAGCGCCCGGATCGGCCGGCGGGCGGCTGCCGTGGTGGGGCTGGTGGGCAGCGCGGTGATGTTTGCCTGGTTTCCGTTGACGGCCAGCCTGGCCGGCCTGTACCTCACCCGGCTCCTCCTGGGGGCCGTGCGGGGGATCCTGTGGCCCGTGGTCTGGACGGAGGTGGCCGAAGCGGGGCCGCCCGAACGCCGCCCGGCGATTCTGGCCATCTTCTGGGTGTACTTCGGCGTCGGCCAGCTGCTGGGCCCGGCCGTGGGCGGAGTGCTGGGCCAGCGCCTGTCGCTGACCGCCCCCTTCTTTGCCGCCGCCCTGATCTCTGTGCTGGCGGCCCCGGCGGCGGCAGCCGTGCGTCCGATCCGCGACGGGAGCGGGCGGGCGCTGGGGTCCTACCGGGCTCTGATCCGCGGCCGCCCGGGCGTGGTCCGGATGTGGGCCCTGACGGCCTGCAGCACCATCGCCTTTTCCGTCTACGCCACCTTCATGCCCCTCCACGCCGCCGGCCGGGGCCGGACGGAGGCGGAGATCGGCCTGATCTTCACCGCCGGAGCCATGGCGTTCATCGTGGCCCAGGCAGCGGTCGGCCGCCTGGGGACCCGCGTGCCGGAGAACCGGGTCCTGGCTGCCGCCTTTCTCGCCCGAGGCGTGGGCGTGGCCATCACCCCGCTGCTGGACTCGTTTCCCGCGCTGCTGGCGGTGAACGTCCTGTCCAGTGCCGTCGGCGCGGCAGGACCTCACGGCCTGTCGGTGCGGGTCGCCGCCCGCACACCCCGGGAACACATGGTCGCCGGCATGGGAGGATTCAATGCGGCCGCAGATGCGGGGTTCTTCCTGGGCCCGGTGGCGGGCGGGGTGCTGGCCGGAAACGGGGTGGCGTGGGCGTTTGCGCTCGCGCCAGCGGTCACCGTAGCCGCCCTGGGCGTGCTGGCCGTGGACGCCCGGACCGTCCCCCGGAGCGCGCCGGTCTCAGGCGGTCAGGAACCGATCGGCCACCATGGCGGCGAATAGCAGGGCCAGGTAGACCACCGAGTAGCCGAATACCCGCACCGCCGCCGGCGTGGACTTCTCGCGCACCAGGCGCGCCGCCAGGGCCACGAATCCCCCGCCCAGGCCCAGGGCGGTCAGCGCGTACAGCGGCCCCAGGTATCCCAGCGCCCACAGCAACAGGCTGCAGACGACCAGCAGCACCGTGTACGCCAGGATCTGGCGGTGCGTGGACGTTTCTCCGGCCACCACCGGCAGCATCGGCACCCCGGCCCGGGCATAGTCGTCCCGCCTCCACAGCGCCAGCGCCCAGAAGTGCGGCGGCGTCCACAGGAAGACGATCAGGAACAGCAGCACCGCCGGCAGGTCAATCCGTCCGGCGGCCGCGGCCCACCCCACCAGCGGCGGCACCGCGCCGGCGGCGCCGCCGATGACGATGTTGTGGGGCGTCCGCCGCTTCAGCCACACGGTGTACACGCCGACGTAGAACAGCAAGGCGGCCAGCGCCAGGACCGCCGCCGGCAGGTTGACCAGCACCGCCAGCTCCACGAAAGCGCCCGCCCCCAGCAGGACGGCGAACGCCACCGCATAGGCCGGGATCACGCGGCCGGCAGGGATGGGTCGGCTGCGGGTGCGGGACATCAGCGCGTCGATGTCCCTGTCCAGTACCTGATTGAGGGCGTTGGCGGCCCCCGCAGACAGCGCGCCGCCGGCCAGGGTCAGCAGGACCAGCCAGGGAGAGACCCGTCCCGGGGTGGCAATCAGCATGGACGCCAGGGCGGTCACCAGTAGCAGGACCACGATCCGCGGCTTGGTCAGCGCCACGTAGTCCAGCACCCGCTGCGCCCGCGTCCGCGCCGGGGGACGGGTCCTGGCGGTTGCCGGGAGGACCTCGCCTTCGGGCAGGCGGAAGGCCAGCACGGCCAGAGCCACCAGCGTACCCAGCAGGGCGGCCGCCGTGGCCAGGTGGCTGACGGTCACGGCGTCGGCGAGCTCATACTCGATGTTCAGTGCCCCCAGCAGGACCTGCAACACAAACAAGCCCACCGCCACCGCCGACGTCGCCTGCAGCGCCGGACGGCGGCCCTGGGTGCGGGAGGCGACCCAGGCGGTGGCGACGATCATCGCCCCGGCCACCACGGCGCTGAACCGGTGGAGCAGGTGCGGTCCCACCCGACCGCGCAGCGCCGGCAGAAGCTGGCCGTAGCACAGCGGCCAGTCGGGGCAGGCCAGCCCGGCCCCGGTGGCGCTGACGTATCCTCCGGCCAGGACCAGTCCGTAGGCGACCACCGCCGTCGCCACCGCCAGCCAGCGGAAGCGATCCCGCGGCGGCGCCGCCGGCCCGAGGGTGAAGGCCGTGACGGCCAGGACCACCAGCACGGCGAAGAAGGCCATGGCCGCCCCCAGGTGGGCGACCACCAGCCAGGCCGACAGCAACAGACGCACCGTCAGGCCTCCGAGGACGACCTGGACGGCCAGCAGGAGCACGGCCAGCACCGCAGGACGGCCCAGGACGGCCCGGGAGGACGGGTCACGCCACACGACCACCACCGCCGCCAGGGTCAGGACGCCGACCAGCGAGGCCACCAGCCGGTGAGACCACTCCACCAGCACCAGCGGCTCCAGGGGCGGGATGAGCCTGCCGTGGCACAGCGGCCAGTCGGGGCAGGCCAGCCCGGCCCCGGTGGCGCGGACCACACCTCCCAGGACGATGAGCGTAAAGGTGGCGATGAGATTCGCCACAAGCAGGCGGACAACCGCAGGACGCATCGGCGATAGTTTTCGCCGCCACCGGCATCCCTCCCTGGCGCGCCCCGACGGGGGGCCGGCTAGGCCATCGGGGAGGGTCGGGTGGCGTCGCGGCGCGCGGCGGCGGGCAGCGGACAGTACAGCGTGACCTGGGTTCCGCGGCCGGGGGCGGAACTGACCTCCACCCGTCCGCCGGCCATCGTGGCATGCTCGTGCATCAGCCTTAGTCCCAGGCGACCGGAGGAAGGGTCAGAGAGATGGGGCTGGGTGCGGACGTCAAATCCACAGCCGTCGTCCCGGATCCGCAGGAGCACTCCCCCGGGAATACCCGCCAGGACGACCTGGACCCGGCACGGCCCGGCGTGGCGGGCAGCGTTCAGCAGCGCCTCGTGGAGCACCACCGTGGCGGCCGCCAGCACCCGGTGGGGAACCCGTCCGGGCGATTCCTGGAGGGTGACCTCGACGGAGATGGCGGGGTGGGCGCGGCGGAATTGGTCCACCAGCCGGCGGATCTCCTCGCTCAGACGCAGAGCCCGGCCCGTCGGGCGGGAGGCAGCCAGCGCCCGCAGCAGGGCCTCCAGGTCCGCCAGCATCCCCTGGAGCCGGCGGACCTCCACCACCGAGTCCGGCGCGCCGGACTGCACCGCCTGCTCGCACACCCGCGACTGGAGAATGACCGCCCCGATGGAGTCCAGGACCGTCGAGTGCAGCCGGTACCTCCAGAACGCACGTTCTGCCCGGACCCTTGCCATGACCGCGTCTGCCCGCTGGGGACCGTGCGGATGATGACCACCACGAACCGGAGAATGTCCGGATCCCCCGTGGCAGCTGCTCTTGGACAGGAGGGCGGTGTCCTAAGAGCCCCGGACCGACGCATCTGGGTGCCCGGGGGATCCGGAACCCTCATCGGGCACCCCGACCGTACCACGGCTCTCTCTCGCCGGTCTCACAGACCCCGCCGGAGACGGGAAACGCGCCGTAGCCCGCCCCGACTCATCCGACGCCTGAATCGCGAGACCGGCTAGGTCGTTGCGGATGGTGCGCTCGGAGACCCCCAGCAGCGCGGCTGCGTCCCGGCGCGTCATCCCCCCTGTCCGCATGAGGGCCGCCAGCAGGCGGCGCCTGTCTATCCCGCCGGGACCGGCCACGTCTAACGCGGTGGTCGCAGGAGTCGGAAGACCGGCCGAGGGGATGATGTCGGCCGCGTCGGCGCCGGGCACGCCCCGGCGTGCACACTCCGCGAGGATCTCCCGGGACGTGGCCAGACGCAGGAACCGCCGGCGCAGCGGCCCCTTCAGGGTCAGCGCCTGCGCCCACAGCGCCAGGCTGGCCTGCTGCAGAGCGGCCCCCGCGGCGCGGTCGAGCCCCGCCGCCCGGTAGACCTGATAGCGCGTCCAGTGGATCTGCTGGACGCGCTCCAGGCCGTCCACCCTGCGCAAGAGTCGAGACAGGCGGTGGACGAGGGCGAGGGCATCCGCCACTTTCCCCTGGCCCAGGCGCGCCCGGGCCAGCGCGGCCTGGACTGCCGCCAGGGAGGCCACCTCATCGCTGCGGGTGACGGCCCGCGCCGCCTTCTGCAGGTGCCGCTCGGCGTCCCGGTACTGCCCCAGAGCGAGGTAGATGGCCCCCAGGCGGTGCTGGATGTCAAAGCCGACCCAGGTAGGCCTGCGCGTCGCCGCATTCAGCGCCTCCGCCCGCCGGGCCCAGGCCAGGGCCTCCCGCGGCCGTCCCTGATCCAGGAGGATCCCGGCCATCGTGTCGTGGTAGACAGATTGGTTTTCCGCTTCCGCCGTTTCCCTCACCAGCTGCAGAGCCGTCCGGATGTAGCGGCGGGCTCGGGTGAAGGCCCCGACGACACGGTACACGCCGTAGGCCGCGTTGTTGAGAAGCATGATCTGGGCCCGGACGTCCTTGCACTCGCGGGCGGTCCGCAGAGCGGTCTCACTTTCGAGGATTGCCCGGCGCAGATCCCCCCCGACAGCGCGGGTGATGGCCAGCTGGCTGAGGCCGCGCGCCTCGCCCACCCGGTCGCCGATCTGCCTCAACGCCTCGACTCCGCGCGTCAGCAGGGTCTCTGACAGCTGCAGTCGCCCCAGGAACCGGTACAGAATGCCCTTCAACAGGTAGACCGAGGCCTGGGACTGCCTGTCGCCGAGCGTCTCGAGCACCGCCGCGGCGCGGTCGAGGTAGGCCAGCGCACGCCTGTTCTCGTTGTGGAAGGCCATGACCGTGGCCACGTGCATCAGACTGCGCGCTTCCCCCGCCCGGTCCCGGGCCCTCCGGTAGGCCGCCAGCGTGCGCAGCATGGTGGACCGCGCCAGGTCATAGCGGCGCATATTGATGTAGGCCAGGCCGCTGACCTCGGCGGCCCGGGCCACCCCGCAGAGGTCTCGCAGGCTCCGGGAGATCTGGGTGGCCTGCCGGGCGGCCTCCAGCGCCTGCTCGTTGCGGTTCAACCGCAGGAGCAGGCCGGCCCGCAGCCGGAGGGCTTCAGCCAGCAGGCGGCGGTCCCGCAACGTCCCGGCGGCCGCGGTGAGGGCGTCGATGTCCGCCCCCTGGGCATCGCGCTCCCCGAGCAGATCGAGGACAGCCTGGCGCTTGAGCAGAAGGCCCACCCTGCGCCGCAGGAGGGTGGCGTCGGCGGAAACGGCCGGGAGCAGGTCCAGGGCCCGGGAGTACCACCGGGCGGCGTCGGCATTGGCGTGCACACTCCGGGCCTTGTCCCCGGACAGCTCCGCATAGCGCACCGCCTGGTCCCGGTCTCCCGCCTCGCGGGCGTGCCAGGCCAGAGCTTCGGTGTTCCAGGGGCGGACCCGCTCCACCAGAGAGGCCGCCCGGCTGTGCAGGGTGCGTCGCCGGGACGGGGCCAGCATCTCCAGGGCCACCAGGCGGATGCTCTCGTGCACAAACCGCCACCCACCCGGGACCTCGTCCACCACCCGTGCCGACCGCAGCCGGTCGGCCAGCTCCATCAGGCGCTCGTCGTCCAGTCCGGTGATTTCCTGGAGGTGCTCCCGGGACACTTCGCTGCCCAGGACGGCGGCCGCGTGCAGGAGATCCCGCGTTTCGGGCTCGAGCATCAGCAGCCGGCGACGCACAACCTCCTGCACCCGGCCCGGCAGGCGGACATCGGTCGACCCCTGAAGGCGCGGGACCCAGGCCCACCGGCCCAGGGCGTCCCGGGAGACGACTCCTTCCGCCCGCAGCAGGTTCAGAAACTCCAGGGTAAACAGCGGAACACCACCGGTTCTGTCCCAGATGTAGGACACCAGGGATTCCGGCAGATGCCGGGTTCGGAGGACCTGCCGCACCAGCGCACCCGTAGCCTCCCGGGTCAGAGGCGCAAGCGCCAGGAGTGCCCCCCCTGCCGACGCCACGAGCCGGACGACATCATCCGCCCCGGGTTCTCCGACGCGAACGGTCACGAGCACGGCCACCCGCAGCTGCCGGAGGCGGTCCAGCAATGCGGCCAGCAGGGTGAGGCTGGCTTTATCAATCCGGTGCGCGTCCTCCAGAATCACCACCGTGGGACGATCGGCGTAGGGCGTGGCGAACAGGCTGAGGACAGCTTCAGCGACGATCGCGCCGCTGTACCGCGCCGGATCCGGCGCGCCGACGTCGCCGGGGAACACGCCCGGAAGAAGGGTCTGCAAGAGAGCCGTCAGCGCTCCCGGAACGTCGCGGCGGTCCCCACCGAGGCGCACCAGGCGGGGCCACAGGGCCTGCACAAACACCTGATACGGGGGCGGCTCCTGCAGATAGGGGCACCGTCCCACCAGCACGTCGAATCCGCGCAGCTGCGCCTCAACGACCAGCGCCTCGACCAGTCGGGTCTTGCCAATTCCCGCCTCGCCCGGGACCACCACGGCCACTCCTGCGCCCCGGCGGCATCCCTCGATGAGGTCCAGCAGTGCGGCCAGCTCCGCCTGGCGACCCACCAGCGGCGCGTCCGGCAGCCGGCTCAACACGGGGCTGGAGGGACCACCGCCCTGCCCCGGGGCTTCGTCGATGGCGCGAGACCGCAGGTACCGCCACAGGGCCACGGTCTGGGCCGAGGGATCCTGTCCCAGTTCTTCCCTCAGGATCCGGCGGAGCCGGGTGAACTGCGCCAGAGCCGCCCCCAGGTCGCCGGCCAGGTGGTAAAGAATCATCAGGTTCTGATGGGCCTCTTCGTCCAGGGGGTCCAGACGGAGGAGTTTTCGGGCGTAGGCGATGCCGCGGTCTGTGGCCTCAGTCTCGATGGACAGACGCACCAGCTCCCGCAGCGTCTGCTGGTAGAGCTCCCGCAGGTGTCGGCGGTCGTCCTCGAGCCAGTCGGCGGTCACGTCTTCCAGGAGGTCGCCGCGGTACAGACCTTCAGCCGCCTGCAGTGTGGCGTAGCGGTCGGCTGGCGGCTGACTGCGGGCCCGCTCCAGGAGGCCGGTGAACTGGGCCACGTCCACCTCCACCTGATCGGCCCGCACGGACACGGCCTGCGGCCGCGCGTGGAGCCTGAGACCGCCCGCCGACTGCAGGCGCGCCCTCAACCTCCACAGCACCGTGCTCAGGTTCCGCCGCGCCCGACCTTCGTCGGTGTCCGGCCACAGGATCCCGGCCAGCTTCTCCCGACTGACCTCCGTACCCGCCAGGACCAGGCAGGCCAGCGCCTCCGCCGCCTTGCCGGTGAGGCCGCTCAGCGGCACCGCCCCCACCGTGACGGACAGCCGCCCCAACAACTGCACGCGGACCGCGGACATATAATGAGCCTCCCCTGTGGGGACCGCGCGCAGCGGCCCCCGCATGACTGATACTCGTCGGGAGAAGGCCGGGCGGCGGAGCGCGTCGGGGTCAGGACGTCTGCAGGACCGACTTCAAAGCGCGGACCACAGCGGGATCGAACTGGGTACCGGCGTTCTCCTCAAGAATTCGCACTGCCTCCCACGGCGCCAGGGCCCGGCGATAGGGACGGTGGGTGGTCATGGCGTTGAAGGCGTCGGCCACCAGCACAATGCGGGAGCCGATGGGAATCTCCTCCCCTTTCAGGCCATCCGGATAGCCGGACCCGTCGTAGTGCTCGTGGTGGTGACGGACGATCTCGGCCGCCTCGGCCAGCAACTCGATGGAGTCCAGGATTTTCGCGCCGATCACCGGGTGGGTGCGCATGACCGCCATCTCCTCGGCAGTCAGCGTCGACGGCTTACGGATGATCTCGCGGTCCACCCCTACCTTGCCGATGTCGTGCAGAATGCCCGCAAACCGGATCTTGCGCACCTCGGTCTCGGGCAGGCCCATGACCCGGGCGATGCGCACCGCAATCTCCGCCGCGTCCCGGGAATGGCGGCCGGTGTACACGTCCTTGAGGTCGATGGCCCGGGCCACCAGGGAGAGGCTGGCGTACAGAGCCTCCCGCTGGTCGCTGAGCAGTTTGTAAGGGTGATAGGCTTCCACCAGGGCCACCACCAGCAGAGCCAGGGCGAAGTAGCCGACACGGCCGTCCCGGAAGACCAGATAGCTTAACCCCACGCCGGCTGCCGACAGAAGCGCATAGTTCAGCAGGATCGTGCGGCCCGCGTTGCGCAGAAACGTGCCCAGGGCCACCCTGTCGAACATCCGCGCGGACAGCGCCGTCACGCCTACCCGGGCGGCGACATAGGCCAGCACGCCGCCTGCCAGCCCCATCACCCACGGCGCCGTCCAGGGTGCGCTGGCAGCGGTCGCCGCGGCGACGGCGACCACACCACACGCCGCCGCGAAGGCCTCCTCGCCGGCCGCCAGGAGCACTTCCCTCGGGCGCTCCCGCGCGATCGCCCCCGCCAGAGCGGCCGCCAGGGGGGCCACCAGCAGGGGGGTGGCCCATGAGCCTACTGCCAGGGACGCCGCCACCACCACCGGAGCCAGTGTCATGTGCCCTGCCGGCTCCAACGTGATGCGCAGCCAGGCGGCCGGAACGACCAGTCCCACCAGGACAAGGTCGCCGACGTGGCCGCCCTGGCGGAGAAGCACCGCCAGTGCGCCCGCGGGAGCCGCCACGGCGACCGTCCCCAACACAGCCCGAAAGCCCCGCCTAACCACTATCGGCCACACGGTCTGTCACCACGCGGCCCGATTCGTCCACGAGAGACATAAAGGCTCTCACCACGGCCGGGTCGAAGGCGGTCCCCGAGCCGGCCTGAATCTCCCGCACGGCCGCCGCCGGGGACATCGGGTCCCGGCGGTCCGACCCTCCCGAGAGCAGTGTGTCATAGGCTTCGGCCACGGCCACAATCCGCGCGCCTAGAGGGATCCGGTCCCCGCCGAGCCCCCGGGGGTAACCCGTGCCGTCAAAGCGCTCGTGGTGGTGGAGCACGATCTCCTGAACATCCTTGCGGCGAAGTTCGCCGGCCACATCGGCCCCGAGCACGACGTGGCGGCGGACAGCGTACTCAGGATCGCGCACCCTCGTTTCCCCGACGTCCACCCCAATCATGCCCACATCATGCAGCAGCGCGCCGAGTTCGACGGCCTCGACCTCGGCGTCAGACAGGCGCATCCTCCTGGCGATCGCGGCAGCGATATCGGCCACCCGGCGAGAATGACCGGCTCCCTGGGGGAAGTGCGCGTCGAT
>JAVHLZ010000010.1:64997-80824 GCA_031081675.1 Armatimonadota bacterium | reverse complement strand
CCCTAGTTCCGCCTGAGGACCAGCAGCGCCGACGCCACCGGGCGCTCCACGCCGTCGGAGGGGTCGTTGACCACCCGCCCGCCGACCACCATGGTGGCGGAGCCCCCGCCGTCCAGGTTCATCGCCTCCCGGGCCCCCAGCCGCGCCATCAGCTCCGCCAGCTCGAACAGGGTCATGCCGGTGTGGCGCCGGCCCCGGCCGTCCACCGTCACCAGCAGCAGTGTGCCTGCGGAGGTCACCCCCACCGCGGTCCGCGGCGCCCGGCGCTGGACCAGGGCGGGAGAGAACTGCTCCCACATGTAGGGCACGGACACCTGGCCGTCCTTCACCAGGCGCGGCCCTCCGCCCAGCGCCGCCACCACCTCCAGGTCCGGCGTGACCTGCAGGTCCAGCACGACGCGCTGCCCCGGCCGCAGGTGCGCCAGCAGCGGCGCATCCAGGGCGTTGACCACCAGCACGTACCCGTCCCGGGGGATCAGGACGCGCCCGGAGGGCAGGCGTTCGACGATGTCGTGGCGGACGACGGCGGCCAGCCCCGCCGGCGGCGTCAGCGGCCCGTAGTGGGGAGTGAACACCGCGATACCCCCGCCCCGGGGAGGGCGGTTCACGTCGGTGACCGGCAGGGCGAGGTCGGGGCGGGCCACCAGCCGGCCGCGGAACTGGAAGTCCCGGATCATCGGTCTTCCCCGGGCTGGCAGCGCCAGGACCGACCGCCTGGGCAGGGGCGCGCTGACCAGCTGTCCGTCCACGGCGACCATGCCCAGGGGCATGCCCGGTCCGGCAAAGTAGCCGCCGTTCACGGCCGCCAGGGCCCGGTAGCGGGTGGCGATGATGCTGGTGGTCTCCCGCCCGGACACCATGTCGGCGGCCAGGACGGGGCGGACCTCGATGGCGGGATCATGAGGATCGACCCGCAGCACGTGGACGGTGACGGCGTCCCGCCCGGCGCGCGCCCGCAGCGCCTGGTAGGCCACGCTGGGCGGCAGAGGCACCGTGGCCATCCACGGGGGGATGACGACCACCGCCAGGGTGGGAGGGTCGCTCATCAGGTAGGCCCGGTACCGCGCAGGGCGGCGCAGGTGGATGCGCACCCGCGCCAGATCGGGCGTCATCTGGTCCACCTGCACCTGCCGGACGTAGGGATGCGAGGGGACCGGGATGACCTCCGGAGGATAGCGGGCCTGCCACAGGTCCACGGTAATGCTGGAGTGGGTGCCCAGGGTCCGGTAGGCCACCGATCCGGCCAGCCGGATCAGCACGCGGCCCAGGGGTCCCTCCGGCACCCACGCCACCGCCGTCGCGCCGGCGATCCGCACGTCGGCCGCGGCCGCCGGCAAACCCACCGCCAGCGCGGCGGCCAGGATCACGGCAGGATGGGAGATCCAGGCCCGCAGACCCATCGCCCTGACCTGAGCATGCCCCCGGCCAGAAGCTGTCAGTCCCAAAAGAAAAGCGCCCCGGCCCACCGGCCAGGACGCCCGGACGGGATGCCCTCCCGTCCCTACACTACCCCTCCTGTCAGGTGGGCCGGGGTGAGTCTACGCATCGTCGGCCTCACCTCCTTTCTGGTCAGCCATCGAGGGGGAGGCGGGGTTCCTCCCCGACCGGAATCATTACTAGCCGTATCACCGGGCGGCAGGTCCGTCAACATGTGCGTCGTTCGGTGCGAACTCGTCGGGTCAAAACTCCCCACCCCGGCCCATCTTCTGGGTGGGCAGGATGGAGGCGTTCCCGCGCCCACATGGCATTAATCTGCAGCCTTTCGTCGAGGTGTGAGACGTCCCCCGAGACCTACCGTCAGCGCATCGCCGACTCCCGCCACCCGCCGGGCGTCCGCCAGCGTTTGGTCCAGCATGGCCTGACCTACCGGAATCTGCCATCGAGCACGAGGTGGTCCGCCTGCGCCGCCGAAATCCTCGCCTGGGTCAGGACATGCTCCGGGCCCTGCTGGCGCGTCGCGGTGTCCAGCGCTCGACCGCGACGGTCCGCCGGATCCTCCACGCCCATGGCCTGAGCACACGGTGTCCCACGCGCTGGCAGCGCCGCCGGCTGGCCACCGAGATCCGGACGACGATGCGTGCCTTCGAGAAACTGCAGGTCGACATCACGCACCTGGATGACATCCCGGCCTTGCTGCCTGCGGTCCAGGCCCAGCTCCTTCCCGGCTACGAGTACACGGCCAAGGACGTGGCTACCGGGATTGCCTTCGTCTGCTCTGGCCTGCGAGCGCTCGGAGATCAACTCCCTGCGCTTTGTCCACCTGCTCTTCCAGCACCTTCTCCGCCACGGCGTCGAGGATCTCACCCGATCACGCGGACTCGGAAAGTGAGGCACGTTCTGACGCGCTATGTGCTGGCACGCCGGTCGTGGCCGCGCGGATCAAGCAGGTCCCGTAGTCCGTCTCCGATGAAGTTGAAGGAGAGTACGGTCAGGCAGATGGCGAGCCCCGGCAGGGTGGATATCCACCAGCCTTCGTAGATGTGGTTGCGCCCGTCGGCAATCATGGTGCCCCATGAGGGTGTGGGGGGCTGGATCCCCAGGCCCAGGAACGAGACCGCGGACTCCAACAGGAGCAGCCTAGCAAGCTCGAAGGTCGTCAGGATTACGACAGGCGTGGTCAGGTTGGGAAGCACGTGTCGCCACATCACGCGCGCCTCCCGGCAGCCCAGCGCTCGCGCAGCTTCCACATACTGGCTGGTCACGATACTGAGTGTCGCCCCCCGGACGATCCGCGCGTAGTGAGCCCATGCGGGAAGCCCCAGCGTCACCACTAGCACCAACAGACTCGGCCCGACCACGGCAATGACGGCGATGACCAGCAGGACCAGGGGGAATGCGAGCTGAATGTCCACGAGGCGCATGATGATGACGTCCAGTATCCCACCCCGGTAACCGGCCATCAGGCCGGCGGTAATGCCGACGGCGCCGCCGAGGGCTACCGCCGCGCCGGCGACGAACAGGGAAAATCGCCCACCGTACATGATACGGCTGAGGATGTCGCGGCCCAAGGCGTCGGTCCCCAGCAGGTGCCGAGTCGATCCGCCTGGCAGGAATGCGGGTGGAGCCAGCCTCGCGTCGAGGTCCGCCCACGTTGGCGGATGGGGCGGCCAGGGCCAGATGGCGGCCAGGGCGATGACGGTGAGCAATCCGAGACCAGCCACCGCGATCCTGTCGCGAAGAAACGCCTCGGCTGCACGCCGCCGGCGGGAGAAGCGGGGGACTGCACCAGTGTCCGACCGCGCCATGACTACTCGGCAATGCGAATGCGTGGATCGATCAGCACGTACAGTACATCGGTCACCAGATTGACAACCACGAAGATCACCGCCGTAGCCATCACGGTCACCTGTACCACGGGAAAGTCGCGGGCGTAGATCGCCTGCACCGCCAGCCGGCCGATACCCGGCCAGCTGAAGACGGTTTCGGTGACCACAGCACCCGACAGGAGGGTGCCGACCTGTATCCCCAGGACAGTCACAATGGGAATCAACGCGTTCCGGAGGGCGTGTACTGTGACAACGCGAGCCCGAGTCAGCCCCTTGGCCCGTGCCGTGCGTACGTAGTCTTCCCCCAGCGCTTCCAACATGGCGCCACGCGCGAAGCGGGCCACAACCGCCATCTGATAGGCTGCCAACGTCACCGCCGGTAACAGCAGCTGGGCAGGCGTACCCCGCCCGCCTGTGGGGAGCCACTTGAGATGCGCACCGAAGACGATGATCGCCACCAACCCGAGGTAGAAGCCGGGCACGGCCTGGCCGACCAGCGCCAGGAGTCGCACGGCTGCGTCAAACACCGAGCGCGGGTGCAGGGCTGCGGCGACGCCCGCAGGCAGCCCCACGGCCAGCGCCACCGCCAGCGACGCGGCGGCCAGTTCAAGGGTGGCAGGCAGGCGCTCAATGAACAAGCTCAGGGCGGGCTGGCGGTACCGCAACGAGTCGCCGAAGTCTCCCCGCACGACGCTGGCGAGGAACCGAAAATACTGCACATAGATCGGGCGGTCGAGCCCAAGCTCCCTGCGCATCGCAGCCACAGCCTCGGGAGAAGCGCTTTCACCCAATAGGATGATCACCGGATCGCCAGTCAACCGGACAATGCCAAAGACTACTGCCGAAACGCCGAGCAGCACGATCACAAGCTGAACTAGGCGACGGATGAGAAAGCCCATGGATTCAGAGGGTGCGCGGAGGTCCCCAGCCCGCCCCGGGTTCCTCAAGGTCTGCGACCCCAAACGTCCAGTATCCCGGCCGTACGGGATAGGGCCGCGAGACCATCACCCAGGCTCCGCGCACGGGCACGCGCAGCACCTCCAGATCCTCGAACGTGTACGGACTGACCACGCGCCCCGCCTCCTGCCCTGCGGCAACCTCCCGCCCCAGGACCTCGGGTTCCACCGCGGGCAGGAGGTAGCCGGCAACCGAAGGGTTGACGCGGACATGCCGTGTGTAGTGGAGGTACTGCTCAAGGCGTAGCGGCTCCCCGTCAAGCATGCCCAGGGCGCGCAGGACACTGACGATGCCCGTCACGTTCTCCTCGGTCCACCGCTCTTCGAGTGCGGCAGCAAACCCGACCCCGCCGATCTCCACCAGTAGTGGCACCACGCCCAGGCGCTGGGCCGCGTAGCCGACTGCCGAGCGTGGTCCGGGGAAGCGCGTGAGGAGCGGTAGATGCTGGATCAGCGGACACCCATAGGCGTGGGCCATCACGCCGGCAAGACGCACCTGCTCGCGGTCGGGGAGATCCTTGGGCCATGCCACGCAGTAGAAGCTCGATCCCCACGGCCCCAGGTGAAGGTCGATGAGATATTGCACCTGCATCAGCACGTGCCGGGTGATAGCCTGAGCCAGCAGATCGCTGATCCAAGTATGCTGTCCCGGGAAGATACGGTTCAAGTCCGGCGAATCCGATTCGTCGGGCGTGTTGCGGGTCAAGTGCGCGAATGCCGTGGGATTTCCGACGGGTACGGCAAGCAACCGGCCAGCCAACATCCGCGGATCCACACGGTGCAGCAACCGTCGGAGGATTTCCACCGATAGCCACTCATTCCCGTGTAGCGTGGAGAGCACACCGATTGTCGGGCCGTCGCGAGCACCAGCAACCTCGTGGACGTAGAGGGCGATCTCGCCTCCGTGCAGATCGACGGTCACGGGATATCGGTGGACTCGCCGCGCTGCGGACACGCCTCACCTCCTAGAGGATGAGAACCCCGTTCGAATCGCCCTTCCCTGCGGCAGCCTGACAGGTCCAGGGGCATCCGGCCTCGCCGCGCGTACCGACGGCGTGCGGTCCAGGGAGTCGTTGGACTTCATGCCCGATCCGGTGAGACGGATGGCGTCGTCTGCGCCGAAATAGCGTCAGGCATTGCGCCAGACTGCCCTGAACACTCTGAGGAAATTCTCTCCCAGGACCTTCCGCACCCCGTCGGGTGGATATCCGTACCGCAGTAAGGCCTCGGTAACGAGCGGCAACGCCTCCACCGGCACCGCATACCGCCCTTCTAGACTCGTACCGAACTGTGCCAGCCACGCGCCCACCACCTGGGGGTAGGCAGCATTGATGGCGGCGGCGTGAGCGGCCACGGTGTCGATGCCCGCGGCCGGCGAATCTAGCCCCAGCCCCACGTGGTCAATGCCGACTAAGTTGACCATGTAGTCGATGTGGGCCACGAGGTCATTCACGTCGGGGCGTCGGGCTCCGCCACGCCAGCAAATCGGCCCCCAGCCGCAGGCGCCGACCGCCCCGCCGCTGGCCGCGACGGCCCGAATGAGATCGTCGGGAATGTTCCGCGGGTTATCAGACAGTGCTCGAGGATTCGCGTGAGAGATGATAACCGGCGCGTGAGAGGTCTCCGTCGCATCGCGCGCGGTCCGATACCCCGCATGAGCCAGGTCAACGACTATCCCGACTGCATTCATTTCGCGCACTGCGCGCCGGCCCAGCGGAGTTAGACCCGCGTCGGAGGCCGCCAAGCACCCGTCCCCGAACTGATTCCGCTCATTGTAGGTCAACTGCAACACGCGCACCCCGCGATCCCACAGGGTCCGGATGCGTCCGAGATCCTCCCCGACCGGCCCGGCGTTCTGGAACCCAAAGATCAGCCCTACCCGCCCCGTGACCTTGGCCATCTCGATGTCGTGGACGGTCCGCACGTGCATCAATCGCCCGGGGTCAGCAGAGATCATCGCGTGGTGCGCGTCGAGGGCATCCAGCGCTTCTGGCCACGTTGCGGTCACGTCAGGCACCGTTACGTTGAGGGCCGTCACGCCGCTGGCGGCGATCTGTGCCGAGACTCCCCGGAAGTAGAAGCTGCACATGTCCACGACGATGGCTTCTCGGTGAAGCACCACCCCGTCGGGAACCGGAGCCCGCGGCGCCATTGCTTAGTCTCGTTTGTACGCCTTTGCCAGGTACAGCGACTGGTCCTTGTACGGCCGCCATCCCGCCACGTTCTTTGCCGTCGCGTAGAGGTCGGACATGGCAAACAACGGCACCATGGGCGGATCATCCTGCATAAGCAGGAGCATCTCCCGGTACAGACGCAGTCTCTCTCTGTCATCCGCCGTCGACGCCGCCCGGGTCATCAGGTCGTCGAACTCCGGGCGGCACCAGTAGGCATACCGGAAGTTGCAGATGAACTGGGAGAGCATGAAGTGGGCGTCTGGAGGCGGCAAGGTCCCGAAAAAGAACATGTCCCGAAGCCCGAGCTGGCTCAGTTGCGTCAGGAACTCGCCGGGCTCCATCACAACCTGTTGAGTGCGAATGCCGACCTTGAGCAGCTGGGCCGCAATAGCCTCGCTGATTTCTTTATCCTGGGGATAGCGTCCCCGTGGGTACTTGAATGTCACCTGAAAGCCGCTAGAGTATCCCGCCTCGGCCAGAAGCCGCTTTGTTCGGTCAGGGTCGTGCGGCGTCGCCTTCAGGTCGTGCTGGTAGCCGAAATACTCTGGCGTGAGGGGCTGTCCCTGGAGCCGGCGGGCATGGCCCTTGAGAAGCGAGCGGATGATGCTGTCAGTGTCGATAGCGTACTGCAAGGCTTGGCGGACCTTTTTGTCCCGCAGTGGTCCTTCCCACTTCTGGGCCAGCATGAGTCCGTAGACCCGCATGCCCCGGAGAATGTACGTGGTGAGACCGGGGTCGCTGGCGATGCGCTCATAGGCTTCCAGTGGCAGGAGCATGGCGATATCGATATCCCCTGCCTGCACCGCGGCGACCCGGGCTGCGTCCTCGGGAATTGGGCGAATGATGAGGCGTCGGATCCGCGGCGCGCCGCCCCAGTAGTCGGGGTTAGCCTCGAGAACCACTCGGTCATCCTTCACCCATTCGACGAGCTTGAAAGGGCCCGTTCCGACCGGACGCTGGCAGAACCCGCGTAGGAGTCCGACTTGCTCTGTGTACACGGGCGGGTACTGAAACGAGCCCATGGCTAGGGCTGTCAGCATCAGCCGCTCAGACGTCGGGCCCTTGGCCTTGACGTCTATGGTGTAGAGATCGACCACCTCCACACCTCGCAACGCTGAGACGAAGAAGGCCAGCGCAGGAGCCTGCAGCATCATCTCCAGACTGTAGCGGGCGCTGAGGGCGTTGAACTCTTCACCGTTCGTAAATCGCACCCCCCGCCGCAGGTGGAGCCGGAGGGTATCGGGGGCAGTCTTCTCCCAACGAATGGCTAGCTCAGGCAAGAAACCCAGCGAGTCGGGCGAGAATGTCACCAAGCGCTCGACGATCTGCCCGCTGACATTCTTGTCCGGCTGGGCGGTGCCGAAGAGCGGCGAGAGACAACGGGGATCAAACCCTTGGGCCACCACCAGCGTATCGCGCGGCGTGCGGGGTGCCCCCAGCGCAGCTCCCGGTGCCTTTGCGAGAACCAGCCCAGGGACCACCAATACCACCAGGGCCCGCGTCCATACCGCGGTTGTTCGCATCCTCATGCCTCCTCCTTGGACGATCGAAATGCGAACCGTGGTTCGGTGTAGCCGAACGCGGCTCTGTTAGAGGTGCATTCTTCGTTCGACGTGACCCGCCGCGACTCCTCTGGGATGCCACGTCTGCGAAGAGGGCACGGCGCCCCGCGGTCCCGGATGCCCGCAGAGGCTTCCACCTCCTTGCGGGGCGCTGGAAAACCGACAGTCATACGGAGTCATGCCGTCACTGGTCAACCAGTAGGGCAAGAACCAGTAAACACCCCCCGTACCGTCGCTCCAGGAGGGCCCCATCCTCCAGGACCCTGCGGTACCGGAGGGGAAAGGCGCCGGGCGCACCGAACCTGCCCCACAGGACCTGCCGGGAGGTGTGGAGGGTGGCCGCGCTGTCCGAAGACGATGTCCGCCGCCGGCTGCAGGACCTGCCCGGGTGGGAACTCACGCCCCAGGGCATCCGGAAGACCTACCGGCGCCGGGACTTCCGGGACGCCATCCGCCTGGTGAATGCGGTGGCCGACCTCGCCGAGCAGGCGAACCACCACCCGGACATCGAGGTGGCCGGCTACAACCGGGTTACCGTCACCCTGATGACCCACAGCGAGCGGGGCGTGACCGAGAAGGACATCGCGCTGGCCTGGCAGATCGAGCAGGTGGCGCGCTGAAGGCGGCGGAGGCTGCGCCGTCGTGGCGTCCTGCGTCCGTGGGTCAGACGGCGAAGCCCATGCTCTGGAGGGCCAGGCGGCCCTCCTCGGTCAGCCGCTCGGGCGTCCAGGGCGGGACCCACACGAAGTTCACGGTGACCCGCTCGGCGCCGATGGCCTGCAGCTTGTTCTCGATCTCGGCGGCAATGTGGGGGCCGATGGGACAGCCCACCGCGGTCAGGGTCATGGTGATGGCCACGTCGGCGCCCGTCACCTGGAGGTCGTAGATCAGGCCCAGATCCCAGATGTTGACGGGAATCTCGGGATCGTAGATCGTCCGCAGGACCTGGATCACCTGGTCCCGGGTCAGCGGATCGGCCACCAATTCCGACATCGGTGTCATTGTAGCAGCCCCGCCGGCGACGGGTCAAAGCGGCGGGGGAGGGGAGCGGTGCGGTGCGCCTGCGGGCGGTGCTGATCGGGCTTCTGGTGCTGCTGGCGGTGGTGGCCCCCACCCTGGCCCGGTGGTACACGGACTGGTTGTGGTTCGGAGAGGTGGGCTACCGGCGGGTGTTCTGGGTGCCGCTGCTGTCGCGGCTGGGCGTCACCGCCGCGTTCGGCGGCACGCTGTGGGCCCTGTTGTGGGTGAATCTGCGGGTGTTCCTGGGCCGGCCGGCGCCCGACGAGGTCATCGATCTGGAACTGGACCGCCGGGGCCGGCGGATCTACCGGCGGGTCCGCCGCCGGCCCTCCCTCACGGCGTCCGCCCTCCTGGGGGCGGTGGCGGTGGTGGCCGGGTGGACCGTCTCGTCCCGCTGGCCCATGTTCGTTCAGTTCGTCCACGCGCAGCCCTTCGGGGTGACGGACCCGATCTTCGGCCGGGATGTCGGGTTCTTCGTGTTCCGCCTGCCGGTCTGGCAGTTTGTGGAGCGGTGGCTGTTCGGGTGGCTGGCGGTGGTCGCGGTCGCCGTGGCGGCGGGCTACGTCCTGCTGTTCCCTCCGTCGATGCTACGCGGGATCTGGAGCCTCCCCCCGGCCGCCCGGGTGCACCTGAGCCTGCTGGCCGGGGCGCTGCTCCTGGTGCGGGGGTGGGGATTCTGGCTGGACGCCTACGGGCTGCTGACCTCTCCCCACGGCGCCATCTACGGAGCCAGTTACACCGACGTGCACGCGACCCTGCCGGCCCTGCGGCTGCTGGCGGCGCTCGCGGTGGCGGGCGCGGCCCTGATGGCGGCCAACGCGGCGTTGCGCACCCTGCGCCTGGCGGTGGGCACGGTGCTGGTGATGGCGGTGGCGTGGGTGGTGGGCGTGGGCGTCTATCCCCGGCTGGTGCAGCAGCTGCGGGTCGCGCCCAACGAGCTGACGGTGGAGACGCCGTACCTGCGCATGGGAATCGCCGCCACCCTGCGCGCCTTCGGGCTGGACCGGGTGCGGGAGAGGGAGTTCGCTCCCGAGGCGCTCACTCCCGACGTGGTGGCCCGCAACCGCGAGACCCTGGACAACGTGCGCCTGTGGGACTACCGACCCCTGCTGGCCGCCTACCGGCAGCTGCAGGCCCTGCGGCCCTACTACGTCTTCGCGGACGTGGACATTGACCGCTACCGCATCGGCGGCCAGCAGCGCCAGGTGATGCTGGCCGCCCGGGAGCTGGATACCAGCCTGCTGCCCGATCCCGCCCGCACCTGGGTCAACCAGCACCTGGTCTACACCCACGGCTACGGGGTGGTCATGAGCCCCGTCAACCGGGTGTCGGAGGAAGGGATGCCCGAGTTCTTTCTCAAGGACATCCCCCCCTCCGGGGTCCCCGAACTGCGCCTGGACCGGCCCCAGATCTACTTCGGCGAGCGCACGGCCGGCTACGTGGTGGTCCAGACCCGGGTGCAGGAGCTGGACTACCCCCGGGGCGACGAGAACGTGTACACGACCTACCGGGGCCGCGGCGGCATTCCGCTGACGCCGCTGCGGCGGATGGCGTTCGCCTACCGTTTCGGCGATCTGCGCCTGGCCCTCTCGTCGGACATCTCGTCCCGCAGCCGGCTGCTGTTCGCCCGCGCCGTGCCCGAGCGGGTCCGGCGCATTGCGCCGTTTCTGACCTACGACCGCGACCCCTACCTGGTGGTGGTCGGAGGCCGGCTGGTGTGGATTCTGGACGCCTACACCACCTCCAGCCGCTATCCCTACTCCACCCCCCACCGCGGGATCAACTACATCCGCAACTCGGTGAAGGTGGTGGTGGACGCGTACGACGGCACGGTGGATTTCTACCTGGTCGACCCCACCGATCCGGTGGCCGCCACCTTTGCCCGCGTCTTCCCCACCCTGTTCACGCCGGCATCGGCGATGCCGGCGGACCTGGCGGCCCACCTGCGCTACCCGGTGGACCTGTTCGAGATCCAGGCCCGGGTGTACGCCACGTTCCACATGCGGGATCCCCGGGTCTTCTACAACCGGGAGGACGTCTGGGCCGTGCCCACCGAGCTGTTCGGGGACGACACGGTGCCGGTGGAGCCCTACTACGTGACCCTGCGCCTGGAGGACAGCCCGCGGCCCGAATTCGTCCTCATCCTGCCCCTGGCGCCCGCCGGCCGGGACAACATGATCGCCTGGATGGCGGCCCGCAACGACCCGCCGCACTACGGCCAGCTGGTGGTCTACCGGTTTCCCAAGGATCGGCTGGCGTTCGGCCCCATGCAGGTGGAGTCCCGCATCAACCAGGACCCGGTCATCTCCCAGCAGCTGACGCTGTGGAACCAGGAGGGCTCGCGGGTGATCCGGGGCAACCTGCTGGTGATCCCGCTGGAAAACGCCCTGCTCTATGTGGAGCCGCTGTTCCTGCAGGCCACCCGCAGCCAGCTGCCGGAACTGAAGCGGGTGATTGTGGCCAGCGGGCCGCGGATCGTGATGGAGGACAGCCTGGAGGCCGCCGTGACCCGGCTGCTGGCCGGCCGGCCTTCGCCGGCAGCCGCCCCGGCTCCGGGCGGACTGCCGGCCGGGGCCGCCGACCTGATCCGCGAGGCGGCGGCGGCCTACCGCCGGGCCCGGCAGCTCCTGCAGCAGGGGGACCTTCCCGGCTTCGCCCGGGAGATCGACCGCCTGGGCGAGATCCTGCGCCGCCTGGAAGACGTGCGGTAGGCTTCTACGTCTCGTGATCGGGGCGCGCCGTCCGGTCGGAGCGTTGTTCTTCCTCCGGGCGCCGGCGCGGGGTGCGCGGATCCCGCTCAGAGGCCTCCTCAGGCTGCCAGGATCCCACCCACAGGGCCAGGGGGTCCGTCGGGCGTTCCATGGGCGTCCCTCCTCCGGGCGCCACGCCCCGCGGGGGCCCGCACATGCGCAGACGCCCCCGCCGTCTGCGAGGGCGTCGCGGCCCCACCCGTGTCGGTATAGTTCGCACAGTAGAATAGCATGCCCGCGCGAGGCAGGGAAGAGAGGCCGGTCAGGCCGTGTAGGTGGCCGCCCGCACCGTGTAGGCTTGCACCCGGTCCATCCGCACCCGCACCCCCAAACCCGGAGACGAGGGCACCGGCACCGTGCCGTCCGGGGCAAGGGTCACCGGGGGGTCGATCAGGTCCTCGTGGTAGTAACGGTCGCTGGCCGACAGGTCGGCCGGCAGGCGGAAGTTGGGCAGGGAGGCCAGGGCCAGGTTGGCCGCCCGCCCGATCCCGGTCTCCAGCAGCCCGCCGCACCACACCGGAATGCCGGACGTCTGGCAGAGATCGTGGGTGGCCACGGCCGCGGTGAGGCCTCCCAGCCGCGCGGCCTTGATGTTGATGACCCGACAGCTGCCCAGCTGCAGGGCTTTGCGGGCGTGCTCGGGGGAGACGATGGATTCGTCCAGGCACAGCGGCGTGCGCAGCCGGGCCTGCAGCGCCGCGTGGTCCACCAGGTCGTCCTCCCCCAGGGGCTGCTCGATCATCAGCAGCCCGAAGTCGTCCATCGCCCGGAAGACGTCGGCCTGCTCCAGGGTGTAGGCGGAGTTGGCATCCACCTGCAGGGGGATCGATCCGAATGCCTTCCGCACCCGCCGCACCACCTCCACGTCCCACCCCGGCTGGATCTTGATCTTGATGCGGCGGTATCCCCGTCCCAGGAACTCCTCGATGCGCCGCAGCAGCGCGTCTACCGTGGGCTCGATCCCCAGGCTCACCCCCGCCTCCACGGCCGACCGCACGCCGCCCAGGGCCCGGGCCAGGGGAAGGCCGCCGCGGCGGCAGTGCAGGTCCCACAGGGCCGCCTCCACCCCCGCCTTGGCCATGTGGTGGCGACGGAGGTGGCGGACCAGGGCCGGGAAGTCCCGGGGATGCTCCAGGGGCCGGCTCAGGACCAGGGGGAGGATGAACGCCTCCAGGACGTGCCAGGCTGTACCGGTGGTTTCCTCGTTGTACAGGGGCGCGCGTTCCACGGGCACCTCGCCCCAGCCCTCCTGCTCTCCGTCATCCAGCCGCACCAGCAGGCAGCTGTGGGACGTCTGGCGGCCGAAACTGGTCTGGAAGGGAAAGACCAGGGGCAGCTCGACCTCCCGGACCTCGACCCGGCGGATCCTCACCGCGTCTCCTCCTGGCCGGCCCGCGCCAGCACATACGACCCCGCGGGGTCGCCGGGCCGCCCCACGAAGTCCACCGCCCGGTAGCCCCGCTCCAGGCTGTGCAGGAACGCCTGCCGCGTCGCCAGCCGCCAGGCCAACGCCAGGCCGGGGGCGCGCGCCCGCAGGCCCGCCAGATCCGCGGGAATGTCCAGGAGCACCGTGGGCGCGTCGGCGGGGGTCAGGGGTCCGGGGGTGGGCCCCGCCTCGCCGGGCAGCGCCCGCAGGATGCGGGGGGCCTCGGGCCACGTCGGGGCGGGGCGGCGCCCCTCCAGGCGCTCCACCACCCGGGTGTCCCGCAGCCACCAGTCCACCTCGAGGCGATCGGTGGGCAGGCCGCGGTTGAGAGCGTCGTCCATCTCCCCGTAGTAGTCCACCAGGTACCGCGCCGCCACCGCGCCCAGCTTGCGCAGGTTGAAGGCGGCGTTGCGGCTCTGCAACGGGTCGAACGTCCACACCATGCGGTCCAGCCCGCGGGCGAGGGCGGCGTCCCGCTGGGCGCGCTTGAGGGCGTAGCCCACGTCCCGGTCCTGGTAGTCCGGGTGGACGCCGGCCATGTGCGAGTAGAACAGCGGTCGCCCCTCCCGCAGGCCGACAAAGCCGTAGCAGAACCCCACCAGCGTGCCGTCCGACGCGAAGGCGCCCAGCACGACGCCCCCGGCGCTGGCCGCCGCCAGCAGCTGGTGGACGGGCACGATCTCCCTCTCGGGCATGCCCCACACCCGCGCCTGCATCTCCTCCACGGCCCGCAGCTCGGCAACGCGGGTCAGGGCGCGTACGGTCACGTCCATGGGTGAAAAGTTTTTTTCGCCGCGGTGCAGGAAATCCTTGCGTCGGCGTCGGAAGCATAGTCAGGCACCCGGGGCTGCACGCCGGGGTGTACGGGCAGAGAGCAGGATGCACGGGCGCGCTGAGTGACACCTCGGTGCGCGATCACGGGCGCAACAGCGCGAAGGGGGGAGCTCAGTGGCGAAGAAGAAGGCAGCCAAGAAGAAGAAGAAGTAGTGGTCATCACGAGCCTGTGCTCCGCGCCTGCGGGCGCGGGCGGTGGAGACCCCACCGACGAGCAGACGCTCGTGGGCGGCGACGGCCACCGACGTGGCCGTCGCCGCGCCGTTTAGCGGGGGGAATCGCCGGGCCGGGCGGCGGCCTGGAACATCTGGGCCTGCAGCGCCCGCAGTTCCGGGCTGAGGGACACCGGCGACGGCGGCGTGCCGTGCAGCACCCGCAGCGGCGGCGGCAGGTCCCGCAGGGCCGCAGCGCACCGCGCCCGCATCTGGGCCAGGGAATCCTGCCTGATCACCCGCCCGCCCGACATCACCGGGACCAGCAACGGGGTGGACCCGGGAGGCGCGGGTTCCTCCCGGAGGGCGATGGTGTCCTGCAGGCCGCCGTCGGCGGTGCGCGCCCGCCAGACCTGCTTGCGCCCGGGCAGGGTGGCCTTGCCCGCCGACAGCTTGATCTTGGGGCCGGCGGTGTCCTCCACCAGCTTGTAGACCCCGCCCAGGCTGGGCGCGTCCTCCGAGGTCCCCATGCGGGTGCCCACCCCGAAGGCCTGGGCCGCCGCCCCCCGGGCCAGGACCTCGGCGATCTTGTACTCGTCGAGGTCGCCGCTGAGGATGATCTGGACGTCGACCAGGCCGGCCTCGTCGAAGATGGCCCGCACCCGGCGGCTGACCTCCGCCAGCTGGTCCAGGCTCTCGTAGCTGTCGATGCGGACCCCGCGCAGCCTGTCCCCCCGGGCGGCCATCTCCCGGGCCACCGCCACCGCGTGGCGCGCCCCCTGCAGGGTGTCGTAGGTGTCGATGAGGAGGATGGCGTTGCGGGGGAAGTCCCGGGCGAACGCCCGGAAGGCGGTCAGCTCGTCGGGGTACGACATCACGTAGGAGTGGGCCATGGTGCCGTACACCGGGATCCCGTACAGCAGCCCGGCCAGCACGTTGGACGTCCCGGCGCACCCCGCCACGTAGGAGGCCCGGGCGGCCTTCAGGGCGGCGTCGGCGCCGTGGTCACGGCGGGGGGAGAAGTCCACCACGGCCCGCCCGCCTGCGGCCAGGACGACCCGCGCGGCCTTGCTGGCGATCATCACCTGGAAGTTGAACGTGTTCAGCAGGAACGTTTCCACCAGCTGCGCCTCGATGCGCGGTGCGGTCACCTCCACCAGGGGCTCCGGGGGGAAGACCACTTCGCCCTCCGGCACCGCCCACACGTCCCCGGTGAACCGGAACTCCCGCAGGTAGTCCAGGAAGGCGTCGCTGAACAGCCGCAGCCCTCGCAGGTAGGCGATCGCTTCGTCCGTAAAGCGCACCGCCTCCAGGTAGGCCAGGGCCGTCTCCAGGCCGGCGCTGACCAGGAAGGCCCGGTTGGGCGGCAAGCTCCGCACAAACAGGTCGAAGGTGGCCTGATCGTTCAGCCCTTCCCGCAGGTAGCTGTCGGCCATCACCAGTTCGTACAGATCGACCAGCAGCCCCAGGGTGTCGGGCGTCACAAACCCAAACTCCGGATACCGCTCGCCGCCCATCCGTCTGCGTCCGTCGCCCCTCGTCCTTCTTCCCTCTTCCCTTTTCCCTGTCTAGAGCCACCCCTGCCGGCGGAACAGGACCACCATCACCGCCACGATGGCGGCCATCGCGGCCAGGACGGCGGGGAAGCCATACGGCCACGGGAACGGCGGCCAGACCCGCTCGAAGT
>JAVHLZ010000010.1:35865-64897 GCA_031081675.1 Armatimonadota bacterium | reverse complement strand
GTGATCATCGTGAGGACCTTCATCACCTCGTTCAGCCGGTTGCTGGCCGCGGACAGGTACACGTCCAGGGAACCGGCGATCAGGTCCCGATGGGTGTCCACGGCCTCGGTGATGCGCAGCAGGTGATCGAAGACGTCCCGCAGGTACAGCGCCGTCTGGGGCCGGACCAGCGGGTGGTGCGCCAGGCTGGAGACCAGATCGCGCAGCGGCGCCGCCATCCGGCGCAGGTGCAGCAGGCTGCGCTTGCAGGCCACGATCTCGTCCAGGGTGCGGGGGCCGGGGCGTCGGAACAGCTGATCTTCCAGCCGCTCCAGGACGCTTTCCAGACGGTCCAGGGCGGGGAAGTAGGTGTCCACGGCGCAGTCCAGGAGGGCGTAGAGGATGTAGTCGGCCGCCGCGCGGTCGGTGGCGGGGGCGTGGTCCAGCCGGGCCCGGGCCTCGTCCAGAGCCGCCACCGGGCGGGGGTGGACGGTCACCACATACCGGGAGCTGGCGAAGATGTCCACCTCGTCCCAGCTCAGGCCCGCGCGCTCCCGTCCCGGGCGGAGGGCGTGGACGGTGAGGAACAGGTAGCCGTCGTACGCTTCCAGCTTGGGGCGCTGCCGCTGCTTGAGGGCGTCCTCCACGGCCAGCGGGTGAAAGCCGAAGACCTCCCGCAGGACCCGCACGTCGGCCTCCTGCGGACCGATCATATCCACCCACACCACGCCGTCGGGCGCGGCCAGCAGATCAGCCAGCGGTCGGCGCGGGTCCTCCTCGACGCGATCGGTCCGGTAGACGGTGACCCTCACCGGATGGCCTCCGCGGCCAGGGCGGCCACCCGGCGCTCGACCTCGGCGGGCATCAGGTGCAGCCCGGGAGGGAAGTCCTGGTGGTGGGCGACCATGTACTCGATGCCCGCCAGCATCAGCGCCGACGTGAGGTCGAACGCGTCGTAGGGGTCGCCGGGGCCCGCCGCCAGGTTGAACATGGCTCCTTCGGCCAGCAGGTACACGGTGCGGCCGCCCAGCTCCACCGCCTCGACGTGCGGCCGGATCCGCCGGGTGGGGTGCGCCCGCAGGGCGGGCACGTCCAGCTCCAGGGTGGAGTGGCCGGCGTTGAGCAGCAGCGCCCCCTCCCGCAGCAGGGGAAACTGCGGCGTGGAGATGACTTTCTCCCGGCCCGTGGCGGTCACCACCACGTCCGCCCGGGCCAGCCCCTCGTCCAGGGACACCACCTCGCAGCCGTGGTGGCGGGCCAGGTGGGCGCGCACCGGGTCCAGCTCGCAGACCAGCACCCGGGCGCCCAGCCGGCGGGCGTAGTCGGCGAGCCCCTGGCCCACCAGGCCGTAGCCCACCACCAGGACGGTGCGCCCGTACAGCGTCAGCAGGGTGACCTGCAGGAACGTGGCCCACACCATCAGGCCCACCAGGTGGCGGTTGTGCAGGCCCTGCTTGAGGGTCAGCCCGTCCCAGTTGAAGACCGGCACGGACAGCGCCACCCCCTGCAGGCGGGCGATGCCGGTCCCGGTGGCCTCCATTCCCGCCCGCAGCGACCGGGCGGCGCGGGAGTCCCCGGCGGCGGCCAGCAGGACGTCCCCGCCCATCTCGCTGACGAACTCGCACTCCTGGCCCAGGGCCCAGCGGATGGCCGCCTGGCGATCGCTCTCCGCCATGCCGGCGCGGGCGCGCACCTCGGCGCCCCGGCGGACCATCCAGGCCACCACGGCGTCGCGGGTGGTGTGGGGGTTGCAGCCCAGGACCACGACCCGGGCCCCGGCGGCGACCAGGGCGTCCACCACCGGGGCCATCTTGATGTCCAGGTGAATGTTCAGGCACAGGGATCGCCCCGCCAGACCCCGCAGGTCCGCGGCGATCCGGCGGGTGAGCGGGATATGCCGCCACAGCCAGGGCAGCTCCGCATCCACGGAGGAGGCCAGGGAGACATCCACGTCCGGCGGGAAGGGCGCCCCGGCCGGTTCCGGCTGGGGCCGCAGGTGCTGACCCATGGGTTCCGCCACAGTGTTCGCCCGCCGGGCGGGCGCTCCTGCCGTGCTACAATGGGGCCGACTGCCACGAACAGACGGCGCCGGATCCGGCCGAGGGCGGTGCGGGATCGGCGACGGGAGGGACGTATCCGATGACGGTCGAGGTGGGACAGCAGATCCCCGACGTCACGCTGGTGAGTGCCGACCGCAAGGCGGTCCGGCTCCGCGAGCTGATCGACAGGCCCACGGTGCTGGCGTTCTTCCCGGGCGCGTTCACCAGCACCTGCACCCGGGAGATGTGCACGTTCCGGGACAGCCTCGCCCGGTTCACCGGGATGCGGGCGCAGGTCATCGGCATCAGCGTGGACAGCCCGTTCGCCCAGAAGGCCTTTGCCGACCAGAACGGGCTGACCTTTCCGCTGCTGTCGGACTTCACCCGGCAGGCCGTGCGGGCCTTCGGCATCGAGGATCCGCACTTTGCCGGAGGGTTGCTGCCGGGGGTGGCCAAGCGCTCGGTGTTCGTGGTGGACCGGACGGGCACCGTGGTCTACCGGTGGGTGTCCGACAATCCCGCCGTGGAGCCCGACTACGACGAGGTGGCGGAGGCGGTCAGGCGAGCTGCATAATCTACGCCATCTGCGCAATCTACGCGATCCACTCAATCTGACTGGTTGAGAGAATTCGGGACAGATGGCGCAGATCGAGTAGATTGCGCAGATTGTTTGACCAGCCCCGATGTCCGCACGCCCACCAGCCGCACCGGGCGGTCCAGGGTGAACCGGTCCAGCAGCCCGCGGGCGGTGGCGGCGATCTGCTCGGGGTCGTCGGTGGGCTGCGGCAGGGTCAGCGCGCGGGTGTGGGTGCGGAAGTCGTGGTAGCGGATCTTCACCGTCACCGTGCGGGCCCGGTAGCCCTGCGACCGCAGGTCCGCGGCGACCTCCTCCGCCAGCCGGCCGAGGGTGCGTTCCAGGATCTCGCGGCGCCGCACGTCCCGCTGGTAGGTGACCTCGCGGCCGACGGAGCGCGGTTCCCAGTGGGTGACCACCGGGCTGTAGTCCTCCCCGCGGCTGGCGCGGGCCAGCTCCTCGGCCCGGCGGGGGCCCAGCAGCTCGGCCAGCGTCTGCGGAGACACCCGCTGCAGGTCGCCCACCGTGCGCACGCCCAGTTCGCGCTCCAGCAGGGCGGCCGTCTTGGGACCCACTCCCCACAGGGCCGTCACCGGGAGGGGAGCGAGCACCCGCTCGGCCTCCTCGGCGCGGATTTCGGTGACCGCGTCGGGCTTGCGCAGGCCTGAAGCGATCTTGGCGAGGAGCTTGTTGGGGCCGATGCCGATGGAGGCCGTCAGCCCCGTCTGCTGCCGGATGCGCGTCCGGATCTCCTCGGCCAGCGCCCGCGGGTCGGGATGGCCGGAAACGTCCAGGAAGGCCTCGTCCAGGGAGAGGGGCTCCACCAGCGGCGTGTACTCCCGGAGGATGGCCATGATGGTCTCGGAGTAGGCCGCGTAGGTCTCGATGTCCACCGGCAGGAAGACGGCGTGGGGACACCTGCGGTAGGCGACCCGCAGGGGCATGCCCGAGTGGATGCCGAAGGCCCGCGCTTCGTAGGACGCGGTGGACACCACCCCCCGGCTCCGGGGGTCGCCGGACCCGCCCACCACCACCGGCCGGCCGCGCAGCTCCGGCCGCCGCTGCTGCTCGATGGCGGCGAAAAAGGCATCCATGTCCACGTGGAGGATGGTGCGGCTCACCGGGAGCGTCTCCGCGCCGCCCACCGCAGCAGGGCGGGGTGGGCCAGCGCCGGCTGCCCGTCCACCTCCGCCTCGCCGGCGATCTCCCCGCGGGCGAGGGCGTCGTCCAGCAGGCGGGGACTCCACCCGAACAGCGCCCGCACCTCGGCCGGGGGCGCGGCGCCGACGGTCTGCAGGTACCGGCGCAGCACCGCCGCGGCGGCGTCGGCGGCCGCAATCCGGGACGCGGCCTCGGGCACCTGGGGAAGCCACCGGCTGAAGATGTCCCAGACAAAGCTGTAGGATCCGTCGGCGCGCTCGTCCACCTTGCTGATGAGAAACTGCGCCTGCAGGTCGGCCAGCGCCCGATGGAGGGCTCCTCCCGGCCCGCGGCCCACGAACTGCCGGCGCAGGGTCCAGGTGTCGCAGGGCCCGCGCTCGGCCAGGTAGGCGTACACGTCGGCGGCCAGTCGGCTCAGCCGCCCCTCCCGGTAGGCCTGGAGGCAGTCGTCGGGCTCGCCCACGTTGCCGCTCAGCGCGTAGAAGTGGGGGAGATATTCCAGCGAGATGTAGGTGGGCTTGCGGCGCAGGACCCGGCCGTAATACAGGCGGCGGGCGGTGGCCAACTCGTCCTTCCACCGCCACGCCCACTCCCACATGCGGTCCACGCTGCGGGTCGCCAGCACGTCGAACAGGCCCGGCAGGCCGCCGGGGCCGGCGGTGAATGCGTAGCAGAATCCCACCGCGTTGACGAACGCCAGGGCCGCCCGCCGGTCGCCCACCCGGTACCGGGCCCGCAGGGCGGCGCGGTAGCGGCGGATCTGCGCGGCGGTCACGACCACGCGGCCGGGCACGGCCAGAGAACCCCACCCCTTCCCTTCTCCGCGCCGGCCCGTCCAGTCCTGGCGCCCGCCACGCCGCCGGGGTAGGCAGCTCCTGGACACGGCTGCTACACTGGTGCCTGCGCCTGCCCGGGCCTGACCGGGCGGAGGATGGAGCGTCCCATGTCTGGACCGCGCGCGTACACCCTCGGTAACGGCCTCACCGTCCTCATCTGGGAGCAGCATACGGTTCCGGTGGTCACCCTGTGGGTGTGGTACCGGGTCGGCAGCCGCAACGAGGTTCCGGGGCTCACGGGCATCTCCCACTGGGTCGAGCACATGCTGTTCAAGGGCACGCCCGCCCGGCCCCGGACCGTCCTGACCCGCCTCATTGACCGCCTGGGAGGCCGCTGGAACGCCTTCACCTGGAAGGATTACACCGCCTACCACGAGGTGCTGCCCGCCGGCCATCTGGAGGAGGTCGTGGCCATGGAGGCCGACCGGATGGCCCACACCGTGTTCGACCCGGAGGAGGTGGAGCGGGAGCGCACCGTCATCATCTCCGAGCGGGAGGGCAGCGAGAACTTCCCCGCCTACCTGCTGCGGGAGGAGGTGGACGCCGCCGCCCACAAGGTCCACCCCTACCGCATCCCGGTCATCGGGTGGAAGGAGGACCTGCGGGCCATCAGCCGGGACGACCTGGTGGCCCACTACCGCACCTACTATCACCCCAACAACGCCGTGGTGGTGGTGGTCGGCGCGTGCGAGGAGCGCCAGGCTCTGGAGAGCATCCGCCGCGCCTTTGAGCCCCTGCCGCCGGGCCCGCCGCCTCCCCCCGTGCGGGCCCGCGAGCCGCGCCAGGAAGGTGAGCGCCGGGTCGTCCTGCGCCGCCCGGGCGGGGCCACCGCCTACCTGCACGTGGCCTTCCACGCCCCGGCCGCCTCCCACCCGGACCTGCCGGCCCTGCTGGTGGCCGATGGGATCCTGTCGGGTTTCAAGAGCCTGGTGCCGTTTGACCAGCCCTCGGGAGGGCGCAGCAGCCGCCTGTATCGCGCCCTGGTGGACACCGGACTGGCCAGCGAGGTCAGCTCCTCCCTCATTCCCAGCCTCGACCCCACCCTGTTCCGCATCACGGCCACGGCCCGGGCGGGGGTGGACGTGGCGGCCGTGGAGGACCGGGTGCGGGAGGAGGTCGCCCGTCTGGCGGCGGAGCCGGTGACCCCCGACGAACTGGCGCGGGCGAAAAAGCAGGCCCGGGCCCAGTTCGTCTACAGCCGCGACGGCGTCTTCCGGCAGGCGCTGGCCCTGGGGGCGTTTGCCCTGGTGGACACCGCCGACGCGTTCCTGACGCTGCTGTCCCGCATCGACGCCGTCACCGCCGAGGACGTGATGCGGGTGGCCGCCACCTACTTCACCGACCGCGCGCGGACCACGGGGTGGTACCTGCCCGAGCCCGCCGTGGCGGCGGGCCCCGTGCCGGCGGCCCGCCCGGCGGTGTTCCACCGCACGGACCCCGAGGCCGGCGTGGCGACGCCGCCCATCACTCCCGACGCGGTGACCCGGGTCGCGCTGCCCTCGGGGGCGGCGGTCCTGGTGCGGGACGTGCCCGGCAGCGGGTCGGTGGCGGTCCAGGGGTATGTGCGGGCGGGAGCGATGTGTGACGGCGACCGCCCGGGCCTGGCGCGCTTTGCGGCCGCCATGCTCTCCCGGGGGACGCGATCGTGGACGTCCCAGGGGCTGGCCGAACTGCTGGACGGGTTGGGCGCGGGGCTGAGCGTGCGGGCCGACCTGGAGACCGTCTCGGTAGGTCTGCGGGTGCTGGCCGAGGATGTGCCGACGGTGCTCCCGGCCCTCGCCGAGATCCTCACCGCCCCCACGTTTCCCGCCGACGAGGTGGAGAAGGTCCGCGGAGAGCTGCTCACGGCCCTGCGGGTGAGCCTGCAGGACACCCGCCATGTGGCCGAGCGGCTGCTGCGGGCGCTGCTGTACCCTCCCGGACACCCCCAGCGGCGGGTCCCCGACGGCGAGGAGGCGGCGGTGGAGGCCATCACCCGGGACGACGTGGCCTGTTTTCACCGCCTGCGGTTCCGTCCCGACGGCGCGGTCCTGGCCGTGGTCGGAGACTGCCGCGCCGGCGAGGTGGTGGACCTGCTGCACCGGCTGCTGGAGGGGTGGCTGCCATCCGGCTCCTGGCAGCCGCCGGCCGTCCCCCCACCGGCCGCTGGCGGGCCGCGACGTGCCGAGCAGCGGATGCCGGGGAAGGTGCAATCGGACCTTGCGGTCGGCGTGCCCGGCATCGCCCGCACCGATCCCGCCTATTACGAGACGATGGTGGCCAACCTCATCCTCGGCCAGCTGGGACTGATGGGGCGGCTGGGCGAGCGCGTGCGGGAGCAGCAGGGGATGGCCTACTACGCCTTCAGCGAGCTGCGGGCGGGCCTGCTGGCGGGACCGTGGCTGGTGCGGGCGGGCGTCAACCCGGCCAACGAGCAGGCCGCCCTGGAGGCCATCCTGGCGGAGATCCGACGGTTCCAACGCGACGGTCCCGATCCCGAGGAACTGGCCGATGCCCGGCAGTTCTTGATCGGGTCGCTGGCAGTCCGCCTGGAGACCCTGGCCGGCATCGCCCAGGTCCTGGCAGACATCGAACTGTTCGGTCTGGGGCTGGACTACCTGGTGCGCTACCCACAGATCATCGGCGCCGTCGATGCCGAGGCGGTCGTGCGCGCGGCGCGGGCGTTTTCGCCCGACGCGTGCGCGGTCGCCGTCGCCGGCCCCCCGCTCCCGCCGTGAACGGGCCGGTGGTGGCCATCGTGGGAGGGACCGGGCGCCTGGGCCGCGGGCTGGCCGCCCGGTGGGCGCAGGCCGGCGTGCCGGTGCTCATCGGGTCGCGCGATCCGGCCCGGGCCCGGGAGGCGGCCCGGGCGGCGGGACTGTCCGAGGCGGCCGGGGCCGACAACCGCGCGGCGGCGGCTGCGGCGGATGTGGTCGTCCTGACGGTGCCGTTTGCCGCCCACCGCCAGACTCTGCTGGCTCTGGCCGACGTCCTGGCGGGCAAGATCCTGCTGGACACCACCGTTCCCCTGCTGGACTCGCGGGAGCTGGCCTGCCCGGAGGCGGGGTCCGCCGCCCAGGACGCCCAGGCCCTGGTGCCCGCGGCGCGGGTGGTGGCCGGCTTCCACACCGTCAGCGCGCATCTGCTGGCGGACCGTCGCAGGCCGCTGCGGGGGGACGTGCTCCTCTGCGGCGACGACCCGTCCGCCAAGGAGGCGGTGGAACGGCTGGTCCGCGCTCTGGGAGCCCGCCCCGTGGACGCGGGTGGGCTGTCCGCTGCCCGGACGCTGGAGATGCTGGCCCTGCTTCTGCTGAACCTGAACCGGCGGTACCGCCGCCGGGACCTCGGCGTGCGGATCGTGGGACTGGAGGACGCTGGTGAGAGAGACGTCGAAGGTTAAAAGGTTGAAGGTTGAGAAAGACATTATTCTTGTTCCCTTCAACCTTCGTCCTCCAACGTAGTCTGTTGATATGCGTTCCCTGACGGCGTGGGCTCCGCACGGGTTTCCCGACGTCCGCCCGGGGATGGACCTGCCGGGCCTGGTGGTGGACGTCCTGCGTTCCTGCGGTCTGCGTCCGGTGGACGGCGACGTGGTGGTGGTTGCCCAGAAGGTGGTCTCCAAGGCCGAGGGCAGCGTGGTGAACCTGGACGAGGTCGCCCCCGGGCCGCAGGCCCGGACGCTGGCCGACGTGGCCCGCAAGGATCCCCGGCTGTGCCAGGTGATCCTCAACGAGTCCCGGGCGGTGCTGCGGGTGCGGCCCGGGCTGATCATCTGCGAGCACCGCCTGGGTTTCATCTGCGCCAACGCCGGGGTGGACCACAGCAACGTGGGGCTGGGACCCCAGTGGGTGACGACACTGCCCCGGGATCCCGACGCCTCGGCCGCGGCCGTCCGGGAGGCTCTGATGCGAGGGTTCAGGGCGTCGGTGGGGGTCGTGATCAACGACACCCACGGCCGCGCGTTCCGCGAGGGAGCGGTGGGCGTGGCCATCGGGGTCGCCGGACTGGACCCTCTGTACAGCTACGTGGGGGCCGAGGACCGCTACGGCTACGTCCTCCAGACGTCGGTGGAGGCGGTGGCCGACGAGCTGGCGGGCGTGGCCAGCCTCCTGCAGGGTCAGGCGGCCGAGGGCACCCCGGTGGTCCTGATCCGCGGAGGGCGGGCTCAGGCGGGCGGGGGCTCCGCCGCGCGCCTGGTGCGGCCGGCGGAGAGGGACCTGTTCCGGTAACGGCGGGATCCAGGCAGGCCGGGCGTCCGTCGGACCTCCGAATCTCTGAACCCGGATTCCTGATCCCTGCCACGCGAGGGAGAGAGGGTATGAAAATCCACAGCGTCAGGTGCCGCATGCTGCAGGCGACAGTGCCGACTCCCCTGCAGTTCGGGATCGGGGCCTTCCCCACGTTTGCGGCCACGCTGGTGGAGGTGAGGACCGACGACGGGCTGGTCGGGGTGGGCGAGTGTATCGTGCGGCGCGCGCCCCAGGTGACCCGGGCCGTGGTGGAACACCTGCTGGCTCCGCTGCTGGTGGGCCGCGACCCTCAGGACGCCGAGGGGGTGTGGGACGAGATGTTCCGCCAGTTGCGGGGGTGGGGCCACTACCGGGGCTTCCTCCTCGAAGCCATCAGCGGTGTGGACATCGCCCTGTGGGACATCCTGGGCAAGGCGGCCGGGCTGCCGGTGTACAAGGTCCTGCAGGGCGCGGGGAGGGATCGGGTCCCCTGCTACGCGTCCTCGGTGTATTTCGCCGACATCGAGCAGATGGTGTCCCAGGCCGTCCAGCAGGTGGACGCGGGCCACACGGCTGTGAAAGTCAAGATCGGCCGCCCGCCCGAGCTGGGGGGCCGCCGGGCGGATGTGGAGTCGGTGCGGGCGATCCGGGAGGCGGTGGGGCCGCGGGTGGACATCATGCTGGACGTCAACAGCGCCTACGATGCGGCCACCGCCATCGCGGTCTGCCGACAGCTGGCCGACCTGGACATCGCGTGGATCGAGGAACCCGTTCCCCCCGACGACCTGGACGGCTACGCCCGGGTGCGGGCCGGCCAGCCCATTCCCGTGGCGGCCGGGGAGAGCGAGTTCGGCGTGTTCGGGTTCCGGGAGCTGATCCGCCGGGGGGCGGTGGACATCGTGCAGCCCGACGTGGCCCGGGTGGGCGGCTTCACCGCCGCGCGCCGGGTCGGCGCGCTGGTGCACGCCCACAACCTGCGCTACGCCCCCCACACGGGCTTTTCCGCCGGCGTCTCCCACCTGGCGGCCCTCCACGTGGCCGCCAGCGTCCCCAACCTGATGACCTACGAGTACTTCTTCGCCCCCAACCCCCTGCGGGATCTGTTCACCGAGCCCTTCCCCCGGCCCCGGGACGGCATGATCGACGTCCCGCGGCGGCCGGGATTGGGTCTGGACCTGGACCCGGAGGTGGTGGAGCGGTTTGAAGTAAGATAGAGGCGGGACCGCGGACACCCTCTGCACCGACTGGCCTCCCCTCTCCCGCCGGGGAGGGGGCGAGGTGAGGGGCCGACGACGCGATGCCTGCGAACCTCACCCCCGAATACCTCGATGCCGAGAGCCGCTTCCGGGCGGCCGCCACGCCCGAGGAGAAACTGGCGGCGCTGGAGCAGATGCTCGCCACCATCCCCAAGCACAAGGGCACCGAGAAGATGCAGGCCGATATCAAGCGGCGCATTGCCAAGCTGCGCGCCCAGATGCAGCAGCGCCGCGCGTCCGGCCGGGGCCGCCCCTTCTACCACATCGAGCGGGAGGGCGCCGGGCAGGTGGTGCTGGTGGGTCCGCCCAACGCCGGCAAGTCGTCCCTCCTGCGGGCGCTGACCAACGCGTCGCCGGAGGTGGCGCCCTATCCGCTCACCACCCGGGTCCCGCTGCCGGGAATGATGCCCTTCGAGAACGTGCAGGTGCAGCTGGTGGACCTCCCGGCGGTCAGCGTGGAGTTCGACGTGGGATGGCTGTACGGGATCATCCGCACCGCCGACGCCGCCGCCCTGGTGGTGGACCTGGCGACCGATGATGTGCTGACCCAGATCGACCAGGTGCGGGACCTGCTGGCCCGCGCGCGGATCCGGCTGGTCCGCGAACCCCGCCAGCCGGGCGAGATCCGCGCGCTGGCGGTGGCCAACAAGCTGGACGCCCCCGGCGCCGCCTCCCGCCTGGCCCTGGTGGAAGAGTACCTGGGCGGGGCGCTGCCGGTGATCCCGGTGTCGGCGGAGCAGGAGACGGGGTTGGAGGGGCTGCGCCAGGCCCTGTTCCAGCTGCTGGGCGTCATCCGGGTCTACAGCAAGCCGCCCGGGCGGAAGGTGGACACCAGCGCCCCGTTCATCCTGCGGCGGGGCGCGACGGTCCTGGACGCCGCCGAGGCGATCCACAAGGAGCTGGCCGCGCGCCTGCGGTATGCCCGGTTGTGGGGGCGCACCGAGTTCTCGGGACAGATGGTGGGACGCCACCACGTCCTGGAGGATGGCGACATCATCGAGCTGCACTGGTAGAGGGAAGAGGGAAGAGGGAAGAGGGAAAAGGGGGGAGGGCGATGAGGCTCACGTACTACGGGCACGCCACATTCCTGCTGGAGTCCGATGAGACGTCGATTCTCATCGACCCGTTCAACGAGCAGGTCGGCTACCCGCTCCCCGACGTGCGCCCCACGGCGGTCACGGTCTCCCACGAGCACTTCGACCACAACCACGTGCGGGTCGCCAAGGGCTCCCCCCGGATCATCCGGGGGCTGCGGGAGGAGGGCCGGGACTGGGCGCAGGTGGCCGAACAGGTGGGGCCGGTGCGCATCAGCACCGTTCCCTGCCATCACGACACCAGCGGCGGGTCCGAGCGGGGAAAGAACGCCATCTTCATCTTCGAGGCTGAGGGGCTGCGGGTGGTGCACGTGGGTGACCTGGGCCACACCCTCACCCCGCAGCAGGTCTCCGCCGTCGGGCGGCCCGATGCCCTGATGATTCCCGTGGGCGGATACTACACCATCGGACCGAAGGAAGCCGACACGGTGATCGCGCAGCTCGCCCCGCGGGTGGTGATCCCCATGCACTACAAGACGGCGGCCAACACAGACTGGCCCATCGGCCCCCTGGAGGACTTCCTGCGGGGCAAGACCCGGGTGCGGCAGGTGGGGCACTCCACCATCCTCAGCCGCGAGGCCCTGCCCGCCGAGCAGGAGATCTGGGTGATGTCGCCCTGACCGTCAATCTCCCGATCGTCTCAATCTCCCCGATCCCTACAGCGGATGGGGCGGATCGGGTAGATTGGGAAGATCGGGTGGATTGAGGAAGTATAAAAGGGTCCGGACGCCGTACCCGGTGGCGCCTTTGGGCAGGTAGGGGCCCGTCCCCTCCTCCTTCTCCAGGAAGGCGGTGGGCGCGATGTCCAGGTGCGCCCAGGGCCGCCCGCCCACGAACTCGCGCAGGAAGATGGCCCCCTTCTGCGCTCCCCCGTAGCGGGACGAGCCGGAGTTCCGCAGGTCGGCCACCGGGCTGCGCATGTCCTCCAGGTACTCGTCGTACAGCGGCAGCTGCCACAGCCGCTCCCCGGCCCGGGACGCCGCCTGGAGCAGGCGGTCCACCAACGCCTGGTTGTTGCCCATGATCGCCGCCGCCAGGTAGCCCAGCGCCACCATGGCCGAGCCGGTGAGGGTCGCCAGGTCGACGATCTCGTCGGGCTGCTGTCGGACGGCGTAGGCGAGGGCGTCGGCCAGGATGAGCCGGCCTTCGGCGTCGGTGTTGGTGATCTCGATGGTGGTGCCGTTGCTGGCCCGCACGATGTCGCCCGGCTTGACGGCGCGGCCGCCGGGCATGTTCTCCACGGCCGGCACCACCCCCACCACCCGGACGGGAGGCCGCAGGGCCGGCAGCGCCTGCAGGGTGGCGATCACCGCCGCCCCGCCGGCCATGTCCGCCTTCATCCACTCCAGATCCTGGTGCTTGAGGTTGAGGCCCCCGCTGTCGAAGCACACGCCCTTGCCCACCAGCGCCACGGTGCGGCGGGCGTCGGCGGGCGCGTACTCCAGGACGATCAGGCGCGCCGGGTGGTCGCTGCCGGCCGCCACGGCCAGCAGGGCGTTCATGCCGAGCTCCTGCATCTGCGCGGGCTCCAGGATGGTGCACCGCAGTCCGGCCCGCGCCGCCAGCTGCGCGGCCACGTCCGCCAGCGCCGGAGGGGGCAGCGCGTTGGGAGGTTCGTTGGTCAGGTCCCGGGCCAGGAGGGTGGCCTCGGCGAAGATCCGGCCGCGGTCGGCGCCCGCCTGCAGGGAGTCCCGGCGGGCGGTGTCGGCGGTCAGCAGGGTGAGGCGGTCGACCCGGCCGCCGTCGTCCCGGCGGTACCGGGAGAACCTGTACGCACCCAGCAGGGCTCCCTCCGCCTGGGCCTGACCGACCGCGTCGGCGGGGAGGATGTCGTCATCGGCCAGGGCCACGTGTGCCGCGTGGGCCTGGGCCGCCCGGCGAACGACGGCCGCAGACGCCCGCCGCACGGTCTCGGCGGTGACCGCGTCGGGCGCTCCCATGCCCACGGCGATGATCCGGCGGGCGGGGATCCGTCCGTGGGTGTGCAGGACCAGGGTGGCGGCCGCCGTGGCCTCGAACTTCTCCTCGGCCAGGGCGGCGGCCAGCGCGCCGCCGAGGGCGGCGTCCACCCGGGCCGCAGCGCCCCGCAGGGCTGCCTGGCCGGCGTACACCGCCACCCCCACGGCGTCGCACGGAAACGATTCGGCGGCGCCGGGGACGACCACGATCTCCAGGGAACGTCCCTCCTTTCCGCCCTTACGGATCGCCGGCGGGGGCGGCCGGGCGGGAGAGAACCTCTCCCACTCCCAGCTCCAGCGCCCGTTCGTAGGCCACCTTCATGGCGGCCACATCCTCCAGGGCAATGCCCTGGGATTCGAACAGCGTCACCTCGTCGGGCGAGGCGCGCCCGGGTTCCCGCCCCGCCACGATCCGCGCCAGTTCGGTCACCCTGTCCCACTCCAGCGCTCCGGCCGACACGGCCGCGATCAGGTCGCCGGCTTCCTGGCGGGCCTGCTCCAGGTCGTCGACGGCGATGCGGTCACAGCGGGACACGGCCGGAACGTCCAGCTCCTGCTTGTGCGCCCAGTTCGACCCGATGGCGTTCACGTGTACGCCGGGTCGCAGCCACTCGCCCAGCAGCACCGGCTCCCGGGCGGTGGTGGCGGTCACGATGATGTCCACGCCGTCCACCGCGTCGCGGGCCGAGTCGACCGCCACCACTTCCGCCCCCAGCTCCTCCACCATCTCCGCCGCAAACTGCTCCCGGCGCTCGGCGGTGCGGCTGTAGCACTTGACCAGGGCCACCGGCCGCACCCGGCTGATGGCAATCACCTGGCCGCGGGCCTGCCACCCGGTACCGATCACTCCCAGGGAGCCGGCGTCGGGCCGGGCCATGTAGCGGGTGGCCACGGCGCTGGCCGCCCCGGTGCGCATCTGGCCCAGGCGGGTGGCCTCCATCAGCGCCAGCAGCTCGCCGGTGTCGGTGCTGTACAGCAGTCCGACGAAGCGCGTGCCCGAAGGGGCGCTGGTGTAGGCCTTCAGCCCCATCACGCCCAGGGGCGGCAGGGCCGCCGACATCACGTGCAGGACCGAGCCGTCGGGATTCTGCACCCGCCGGCGGGGACGGTTGAGGGCGCGCCCCTGGCCCAGGAGCACGAAGGCCTCCTCCACGGCCGCGATGACCCGGTCCATCTCCAGGACCCGGGCGATGTCGCTCTCCCGCAGGAACAGGGGCATGGCGCCGACACCATTTCGCCGTCTGGGGGCGGTCTTCCCGCGGGCCGCCCCGCCCGATCCTCCGCCGCCGGGTCGCCCCGGTCCCCCGCGGACCCCCAGGGCGGAGGCAGCGGGGTCTGCGGCGAACCGTGTGGCGGAGGAGGTCGTGCCGCATGGTGGTCGACGAGCGCTGGTACCGCCGCCCGCGGGGCGCCCCGCTGCGCCTGCAGGCCGGAGGCGTGGTGGCCCGCCCCGCCGGAGAGCGTGTCGAGGTGGCGGTCATCCGCGAGGGCCCCCTGGGGCTGTGGTCGCTGCCCAAGGGTACGGTCGAGGCGGGGGAGACCCTCCCGGAAGCGGCGGGGAGGGAGGTGTCCGAGGAGACCGGTCTGAGCGGGCTCGTGCCGGCGGGGTTGCTGGACGTCCGGGAGCGGCTGGACGTCACGCGGACGTGGTGGAACCGCACCTATTACTTCCTGTATGTGCTCCGGGCGGACACCGCCGCCCCCGCCGTGCAGTGGGTGCCCCTGGACGACCTGCCCCCGATGTTCTGGCCGGACCAGCGGGATCTGTTGATCTCCCGCCGCGACGAGATCGTCCGCCGGGTCAGGCATCTCACATCCGGCGGGCAGCTGGCCAGCGTGCAGTTCGCCCGCCAGGCCCCGGCGTACGCCCGCAGCCGCAGCCACCGCGCCGACGCCGACCTGGACCTGCTGCTGGAGCACCTGCGGCCCGGCCCCGGGGACCGGGTGCTGGACGTGGCTACCGGCACCGGGTTCACCGCGGCGGCGCTGGGACATCGGGCGGGCCGGGTGGTCGGCGTGGACCTGACCCCCGCCATGCTGGCCGAAGCCCGGCGCCTGGCGGTGCGGGCGGACTGGGTCGCCGGCGACGCCCACCTCCTGCCATTTGCCGACGGGTCGTTCACGGTGGTGGCTTGCCGGCGCGCCCCACACCACTTCGCTGACCTGCCGCGCGCCGTGGATGAGATGCTCCGGGTCCTGACCCCGGGCGGTCGCCTGGGGATCGCCGACCAGGTGCCCCCCGACGACCCCGCCGGAGAGTGCCTGATGGAGACCCTCGAGGTCCTCCGGGATCCCAGCCACGCCCGTGCCCTGCCGGCCCGGCGGTGGGTGGCCCTGCTGGAAGGGCGGGGGGTGCGCCTGATCTGCGTGCGGGAGGTGTCCCGCCGGCTGACCCTGTCCCGGTGGCTGGCACTGGCCGGCGCGGACCCCGTGCGCGAGGCGGCCGTCAGGGACACCCTGGCCCGGGCCCCGCGGGCCGCCCGCGACCAGATCGGCTACCGCCGCTGGCCGCAGCCGTCGTTTCTCAAGCGCTGGGTCGTCGTGGTGGGCCACAAGGTCGTGGCCGACGACTAGGGCTGTCGCCTGGGCCCGGGGGTCCTGGGCCTGGGGGTCTGTCCCCCGTGGGGTCTGTCCCCAGTCCCCCGGGGTCTGTCCCCACCGAGGTCTGTCCCCCTGGCAGACGATTCGGGGCCTTCCGGATGCGGTCACAAGCCCGTGAGGATGCAAAAAGGTGACAGTGGGGGGACAGAGAATCTTCCGGTACCGGTTACGGACGGGGACGATCCCGTATCGCCTCGCCCGTGGGTGGGGAGAGGCACTGTGAAGTCCTCGCTAACCGTCGTACGCCCGGTCACCGACGTCCTGGCCCAGGGGAGGCGGTGGGTGAGCCGGGAGCAGGTGCTGGGGCCCGCGCTGGTGGCTCCGGCGTTTGCGTACGTGGCCCTGCTGGTGGGCTTTCCCTTCCTGTTTGCGCTGTACCTCAGCCTGACCGACGCCACCACCGGCAACCCCTACGGATCGTTCGTGGGGGTGAAGAACTTCGTCGAGATCGTCCAGGACCCCACCTTCCGCCGCGCCCTGCGCAACACCTTCGTGTTCACGCTGTCCTCCCAGGCGGCCGTGGTGGTCCTGGCCAAGGTCCTGGCCATGACCCTGCAGGGGGTCCGCCGGGGGCGGGGGATCCTGCTGTTCCTGCTCCTGCTGCCGTGGGTGGCGCCGGTCTCCCTGGCCACCATCGGGTGGCTGTGGATCCTGCACGCCCGGTTCAGCGTCATCGACTGGGTGCTGTGGCAGGTGGGCCTGCTGCCGCCCAACACCAACATGTTCTGGCTGGGCCGGCCCGACCTGGCCATGCTCTCGGTGGTCATCGTGCACGTGTGGCGGATGCTGCCCTTTGCCACGGTGGTCCTGCTGGCCGGGCTGGCCTCGCTGCCCCAGGACGTGATGGACCAGGCCATCGTGGACGGGGCGGGGTTCTGGCGGCGGCTGTTCTCGGTGCAGATTCCCCTGATGCTGCCGGTGATCAGCGTGGCGGTCCTGTTCGGGACGGTCTTCACCTTCACCGACATGGCGGTGGTCTACGTCCTGACCCGGGGCGGCCCCTTCGACACCACCCAGGTCCTGTCCAGCCTGGCGTTCTTCAAGGGCATCGTGGGCGGCAACCTGAGCGTGGGCGCGGCCATCTCCCTGTTCCTGTTCCCGGTCCTGTTCGCCACCGTGGTGCTGATCCTGCAGGTCGCCCGGAGGGCGGAGGTGACCTGATGGGGCGGCACGCGGTGCGGATCCTGGGGCCGGCCGGGCGGGGAGGCGTCCTGGGCGTGTTCACCATCTTCGCCGCCTTTCCGTTCGCGTGGATGCTGATCACCGCCTTCAAGCGCAACTCGGACCTCTACACCCCCGCCCACAACCCCTTCTGGTTCAACGAACCTCCCACCCTGGAGCACCTGCAGTACGTCTTCACCAAGACCATGTACGCCCACTGGATCGTCAACACCGCGGTGGTGGGGGTGGCGGTGGTGGCCATCACCCTCCTGCTGGCGCTGCCGGCCGGCTACAGCCTGTCGCGCTTTTTGGGGGCGTGGGGAGGGCGGCTGGGGATGGCCATCTTCCTCGTGTACCTGGTGCCGCCCACGCTGCTGTTCATCCCCCTGGCCCGGGTGGTCAGCGAGCTGGGCCTGGCCAACACCGTGTGGGCCCTCATCGTGGTCTACCCGACGATCACCGTGCCCTTTGCCACCTGGCTGCTGATGGGGTTCTTCAAGTCCATCCCCCGGGAGCTGGAAGAGCAGGCCCTGGTGGACGGCTACGGCCGGCTGGGGGCGTTTCTGAGGGTGACCCTGCCCCTGGCGGTGCCGGGGATCATCACGGTGGTGGTGTTCAGCTTCACCCTCTCGGCCCAGGAGTTCGTCTACGCCCTGACCTTCGTCACCAGCACCGCCCGCAAGACCGTCAGCGTGGGCGTGCCGGCGGACATGGTGCGGGGCGACATCTTCGACTGGGGGCCGCTGATGGCGTCGGCGTTCCTGGCCAGCGTCCCCGTGGCCGCCCTGTACTACGTGGTGCTGGACAAGTTCGTCTCCGGCTTTACCAGCGCCGGAGCACTCCGCTGAGGAGGTGGGAGCGATGGAGGAGAGCGGGGAGAGCCGGTGGGTGCGTCTGCCCGACGGTCAGTGGCGGCGCCTGACCCGGCGCGAGTTCCTCAAGCTGGCCGGGGTGGGGGTGGCCGCGGCCAGCGTGGGTCCGTTCATCTTCACGTCGCGGTCGGCAGCCCAGCAGCCGACCCTGAGGATTCTGCAGTGGCGCCACTTCGTGCCTCCCTACGACGAGTGGTTCGACAGGGTCTTCGCCCCCCGGTGGGGAGAGAAGAACGGGGTGCGGGTCGTGGTGGAGCACGTGGGCCTGGCCGAGATCCCCGCCATCGCCGCCGGCGAAGCCGCCCGGGTGGCCGGCGGCGCCGACCCCGGCCATGACCTCATCCAGCACCTGACCCCGCCGGCGGGCCTGGAGCGGCAGGTGGACACCGCCGCCCACCAGGAGGTCATCGAGGAGCTCAAGGCCAAGGTGGGCCCGTACATCCCCCTGGCCGAGAAGAGCACCTACAACCCCGTCACCCGGAGGTACTTCGGCGTCTCGGACAACTTCGTCCCCGACCCCGTCCACTACCGGGCCGACCTGTGGCGGCAGGTGGCGGCCCGGTTGACCGGCGACCAGCGGGTGCCGCTGCGGGGGCCGGTGACGTGGGACGATATCCGCAAGGCGGGGCGGGAACTGAAGCGCCTGGGCCACCCGGTGGGGCTGGGGCTGTCCCAGGAGATCGACACGGGCATGTTCCTGCGGGCCCTGATGTACTCGTGGGGGACCTCCGAACAGGACGAGGGCAGCAACGTGGTCCTGGACCTGCCGCCGTACCGTCAGCGCACCCTGGACGCCCTGCGGTTCGTCAAGGCCCTGTACGAGGAAGCCATGTTCCCCGCCGTGTTCGCGTGGACGGCGGCGTCCAACAACGAGGAGTTCCTGGCCGGGCGGATCTCGGTGGCGATGAACGCCATCTCCATCACCCGCACCGCCCAGACCCTGGCGGCCCAGGCCATCCAGAGGGGCGAAAACCCCAACCAGTCGGCGGCTGTGCAGTTCGCCCGCAACACCTGGATCACCGAGCGGGCTCCCCAGGGACCGGCGGGGGCCCGGGGACTGGAACACGTGATGGGCGTCTACACCCTGTGGCGGGATCGCCCGCGCCCGGTGCGGGAGGCGGCCAGGAAGTTCCTCATCGACCTGGTGCTCAGCTATGACCCGGAGGTGGCCGCCCGGGAGGGGTGGGCGCCCGGCAAGTTCCACGCCAGCCAGGCCTATGACTACCCCACCTTCCAGAATGCCATCTCCAAGGAAAAGCGCCTGGCCTACCTGCGCGACGACCCGGTGAGCAAGGCGGCCGGCGACCGCAAGGACAAGCTGGTGACCATCGAGACCGCCTACGAGTGGGCCCACAACGTCGGCTGGCCCGGGCCCAGCAGCGCGGCCATCGACGAGGTGTTCAACACCTGGATCATCAACACCATGTTCGCCCGGGTGGCCCAGGGGCTGGACACGCCCGAACAGGCCCTGGAGACGGCGGCGGCCCAGATCCGCCGGGTCTTCACCAAGTGGCGGGAGCAAGGCCTGGTGGGCGGGCGCCGATAGTCCTCACGGGGGCGGGGGCGCCACCCGCGGCCCCCGCCCCGGGGCGGGTGACCGGCATGCGCGACGTGGCGGTGCAGGAGGTCCTGAACTACATCGGGGGTCGGTGGGGCCGGGCGCAGGAGGCGTCCACCCTGGACGTCTACAACCCGGCCACCGGCCAGGTCATCGGCCGGGTGCCCCTCTCGGGCGCCGCGGAGGTGGACCGGGCGGTCCGGGCGGCGGCGCAGGCCTTCCCCTCCTGGCGGCGGACGCCCCCCGGAGAGCGGGTCCAGTACCTGTTCCGCCTCAAGCGGCTGCTGGAGGAGAACCTGGAAGACCTGGCCCGGACCATCACCCTGGAGTGCGGGAAGACCCTGGAGGAGTCGCGGGGCGAGCTGCGCCGCGGCATCGAGAACGTGGAGGTGGCCTGCGGCATCCCCACCCTCCTGCAGGGGTCCACCAGCGAGGACGTGGCCCGGGGCATCGATGAGTTCATGTTCCGCCACCCGGTGGGCGTGGTGGCGGCCATCACCCCGTTCAACTTCCCGGGGATGATTCCCCTGTGGTTTCTCCCCTACGCCATCGCCTGCGGCAACACGTTCATCCTCAAGCCCTCGGAGAAGGTTCCCCTCACCGCGCAGAAGATCGCCGGTCTGGTGGAGCAGACCGGTCTGCCGGCCGGCGTGGTGAACGTGGTGAACGGCGCCCGGGAGACGGTGGACGCCATTCTCGACCACCCCCTGGTCCGCGCCGTCAGCTTCGTGGGCTCCACCCCGGTGGCCCGCTACGTCTACGCCCGGGCCGCCGCCTCCGGCAAGCGGGCCCAGTGCCAGGGCGGGGCCAAGAACCCGGTGATCGTCATGCCCGACGCCGACCTGGAGGCGGTGAGCCGGCAGGTGGCCGACTCGGCCTTCGGCTGCGCCGGGCAGCGGTGCCTGGCCGCCTCGCTGGTCTTTCCCGTGGGTTCCGCCCGGGAGCCGGTGCGGGCGGCGCTGGCGCAGCTGGCGGCGTCGCGGAGGGTGGGCAGCGGATTCGACCCGCAGGTGGAGATGGGTCCGGTGATCCGCGCCGAGAGCAAGTCCCGCATCGAGCAGCTCATCGCCCAGGGGGCCGCCGAAGGGGCCCGGGTGGTGGTGGACGGGCGGGGGGCGCGGGTGCCGGGCTACGAGGGCGGGTTCTTCCTGCGGCCCACGCTCCTGGACGCGGTGCCCCCCGACGGCGTCATCGCCCGCACGGAGATCTTCGGCCCGGTCCTGGGCCTGGTCCCGGTGCGGGACATTGACGAGGCCATCGCCCTGATCAACCGTCACTCCTACGGCAACATGGCGTGCCTGTTCACCCGCAGCGGGGCGGCGGCGCGCCGCTTCCGCTACGAGGCGCAGGTGGGCAACGTCGGCATCAACGTGGGAGTCGCGGCCCCCATGGCCTTCTATCCCTTCGGGGGGATGAAGGAGAGTTTCTTCGGCGACCTGCACGGCCAGGGGCGGGACGCCGTGGAGTTCTACACCGACAAGAAGGTGGTGGTGGAGCGGTGGCCGGAGGCCTCCTCCTGAGGGGGCTCAGGCCGCGCCGCCCAGCAGGGTGTCCACGAACGCCACGCGGGCCTGCCGCGCCGGCGGGAGGGCGGCGCTGAACGCCCGCCAGGCGTCGCGGGTGCGCTCCCGCACCACGCCCTCAACCGCCACGACCGGCATGGGCTCGGTCCAGGGGATGACGTCCACCTCCAGGGCCAGCCGGTCGCAGAAGTCCAGGCAGGCGTCCAGGTAGGCCGCCACCTCCCGGGAGTCCAGAGGACCCGCGGCAAACGGGCGGCCCGACTGATCCTCGCAGGCCGCGACCAGAATCCGGGTCAGGGCCGCCAGACCGGCCAGGGCCCGCACGTCGGCCCAGCGGGCCTGGATGTTGGCCGGCGCGTGGCGGGCCGACCACTGTGCCAGGTCGGCCACCCACGCGTCCACCGTGGCCAGGCAACGGGTGGTCGCCCGGACCAGTGCCACTTCTGACGCCCGCGCCAGGATCGCCACCGCCGCGTCCCTGGCCTGGCGGCCCTGCACCGGCGTGGCGATGCGCGGCAGGACCACGTGGCGCGCGAACAGGCCGTCCACCACCAGCTCCAGCGACCGGCGGCTGCGGTAGCGGTCGGGGTGAGCGGCCGCGCGGGCAACGAGGTGCCGGCGGGCGCCCTCCGCTCCGGTCCGGGCCGCCTCCAGGAGGATGCGCAGGGGGACGTAGGCCAGCGCCACCCACACCAGGAGCCAGAAGAACCACCGCTGCAGGCCCGCGCCGCGCCCGATCAGGGTCAGCAGGGTCACCCCGTAGCCCAGGGCACACGCCGCCAGCAGGCCCCGGGCGGCTGCGGCGAAGCCCTCGGGGTCGGCGAGGCGCGCGTACAAGTAGCGCAGGTCCATGTCCCGTTGAGGTGTTGGCCCCTCGTCCGGGATTCTCCTGTCCTGCGGCGTGAACGGACCGTGACGGACGCGGGGTACAGGGGAAGGCGGGCAGGACATCCGGGAGAGGGGCGGAGGCGAGGGCATGCGCAGGGTTCTGGCGCTCGCGGCGGCGATGAGCCTCCTGCCGGTGGGGACATTCCAGCTGGACCCCGCCGCCAGCGCCCTGACCTTTATCGTCCGCGACAACCGGGGAGGGTTCCAGGGCGAAGCCCGCCGGGTGGAGGCGACCGTCCGGGTGGAGGAAACCGACGGCGGTTTTGCGGCGGCGATCGAGGCCCGCATCGACGCCCGGTCCCTGACCACCGGCCTGGGACTGCGGGACGCCCAGATGCACCGCGCCTTCCTGCAGTCCGACCGCTATCCTGACATCACCTTCGTGGGCACCGCGACGCCGCGGGATCCGGTCACCGGTCTGTCGTTCCGGGTCCTGGTGCGGGGCCGCCTGACCATCCGGGGCGTGACCCGGGAGGTGGAGTTTCCGGTGCGGGTGGTGGCCCTGCGCGACGCCTACCTGGTCGACGGCGCGGTGACGGTGCGCATGAGCGACTTCGGCATTCCCCTCCCGCGCTTTGTCATCTTCGTGGCCGAGGACCCCGTGCAGGTGACCCTGCGTCTGCGCCTGCGCGCCGCACCCTGACCGGCGCATCCGCGGCTCGCTGTGCCGCGGCAGGCCCGAGCCGTCCGCCGTCGAAGGCTACTAGTCGTCTCCCGTATCCTCGGCGGCGCGTGCCGCCGGGAGCGACCACGGCATGGCGAGGAGGTGACCGACGCGTGACGGCCCTGGACTACGCCCGCCAGCACCGCGCCCGGTTCGAGGACGAACTGCTGGATCTGCTGCGCATCCCCAGCGTGAGCGCCGTCCCCGAGCATCACGACGACGTGCGCCGGGCGGCCCGCTGGCTGGCCGACCACCTGGCGCAGATCGGCCTCCGCGCGGAGGTGATCCCGGTGGAGGGAGGCCAGCCCCTGGTGTACGCCGAATGGCTCCAGGCCCCCGGGCGGCCCACAGTGCTGTGCTACGGCCACTACGACGTCCAGCCTCCGGACCCCCTGGAGGAGTGGACCTCCCCGCCCTTCGAGCCGACCCGGCGGGGTGACGACGTGGTGGCCCGGGGGGCGTCCGACGACAAAGGTCAGCTGTTCGCCGTCATCAAGGCGGTGGAGGCGTTGCTGCGGGGTGAAGGATCCCTGCCGGTGAACGTGCGCTTCCTGATCGAGGGCGAAGAGGAGATCGGCAGTCCCGCCGTGACCCGCTGGGTCCCGCGCCACGCCCGGCGGCTGGCGTGCGATGTGGCGTGGGTATCCGACGGCCAGATGTTCGCGCCGGGTCTGCCCACCATCGTGACGGGGTTGCGCGGGCTGGTTTACACCGAGGTGGAGGTCCGCGGCGCGTCCACGGACCTGCACTCGGGCATCCACGGCGGCGCCGTGCCCAACCCGCTGGTGGCGCTGGCCACCATCATCGCGGGCCTGCACGACCGTCGGGGGCGCGTGGCAGTGCCGCGCTTCTACGCGGCGGTGCGGGACCCCTCGCCGGAGGAGAAGGCCTCGTGGGAGCGCCTGCCGTTCCGGGAGGACGACTACCTGCGGGCGCTGGGCCTGACGGTGGCCGTGGGAGAAGAGGGCTACGGCATCCTGGAGCGGCGGTGGGCGCGGCCCACCCTGGACGTGCACGGCATCGCCGGGGGGTGGACCGGCGCGGGCCCCAAGACCGTGATCCCCTCCCGGGCCACGGCCAAGATCAGCATGCGGCTGGTGCCCGACCAGCGGGCGCGCTCCGTGTTCCGGGCCTTCCAGCGCCGCGTGCGGAGGCTGGCCCCGCCCGGAGTGACGGTGGAGGTGCGGGAACTGGCCGGCAGCGATCCCGTCCTGGTGGATCCCGCCGCCCCGCCGGTGCAGGCGGCCGCCCGGGTGGCGCGACAGGTGTGGGGGGCCGAGCCGGTGTTCATCCGCGAGGGGGGCAGCGTGCCCATCGTCACCGAATTCTCCCGCTCCCTGAAGGTCCCCACGGTCCTGTGCGGCTTCGGCCTGCCCGACGACAACCTGCACGCCCCCAACGAGAAGTTCCACCTCCCCAACTTCCACCGGGGCATCGAGACCGTGATCCGGTGGATGCGCGACGTCGCCGGCTGACGGGCTCCTCCGGACCGCCATGCGCGAGGTCTCCGTCGCCGACACCCGGCTGGAGGTCGTCCAGCTGGTCCTGCCCGGGCACGCCAACAGCCAGGGGACCCTGTACGGGGGCCGGCTGATGGACTGGATCACCGCCGCCGCCACCATGGCCGCCATGCGGCTCAGCCGCGGGCCGGCGGTCCTGGGGGCCATGGACGACCTGGACTTCGTAGCGCCGGTGCGCGTGGGCGACGTGGTGACGCTGCTGGCCCAGGTGGAGCACGTGGGGCGGTCCTCCCTGGAGGTGGGCGTGGACGTCCACGCCGAAGACCCCCGCGGCGGCGACCGCCGGTTCACCACGTCCGCGCACCTGGCGCTGGTGGCGGTGGATGACAGCGGCCGCCCGCGCCCGGTGGAGGCGCGCATCGTGCCCCGGGGAGCCGCCGAGGAGGAGGTCGTGGCGGCGGCGTCTGCCCGCAAGCGTGAGCGCGATGCGCGCCTCGCGGACCGCCGGGCCCAGGCCGCCCGCGTGGAGGAGGAGACGGCCGGGCTGCGCGTCGCCCTCGAGGTCGTGCGCATCGTCTTCCCCGACGACGCGGTGCTGGGGACCCTGATGTTTGCCGGGCGGCTGATGGCCCACCTGGACGAGGTGGCCTCCGTGCTGGCCCTGCGGCACTGCCGGGGCCCCGTGGTCACCGCCTCCGTCGACGCCCTGGCGTTTTACGCGCCCATCCGGGTGGGCGAGATCGTCACCTACAAGGCGGCCCTCAATCACGTGGGGCGGACCTCCATGGAGGTGGGCGTGAAGGTGGTGGCCGAGCACCCGCTGACGGGAGAGCGCCGGCACACCTGCACCGCCTTTCTGACCATGGTGCACGTGGGGCCGGAGGGTCCCCGGCCGGTGCCGCCCTATGTGCCGGTCACCGAGGAGGAGCGCCGCCGGTGGGCGGAGGCCGAGGCCCGCCGGGCGCGGCGCCTGCAGCGGCGGGCCCGGCTGCGCCCGGCGATGCCATGAGGGAGCTGCTGCTGGTGGCGGGGCTGACCCTGGTGCCCTGGGTCGAGCTGCGGGGAGCGATCCCGGTGGGCCTGGCGCTGGGGCAGCGTCCCCTGGAGGTGCTGGCGGTGGCGGTGGCCGCCAACGCGGCGCTGGTCCTGCCGGCGTGGTGGGCGCTGGACCTGGCCTACGGGCGATGGCTCTCCCGGTGGGCGCCGGTCCGGCGGCAGGTGGAGCGCGTACGCCGGTCCGGCGAGGGGTACGTGCGGCGCTACGGCCTGGTGGGGCTGACCCTGTTCGTGGCCGTGCCCCTGCCGGGCACGGGGGCCTATGCGGGGGCGGCTCTGGCCTGGCTGCTGGGGCTGCCACGAGCCGGCGCGCTGGCCGCCATCGCCTGCGGGGTGATCCTGGCCGGCGCGGCTGTCACCCTGGTGGCCACCGGCGCGGTGTCGCTGATCCGGATCCTTCCCTGACGGCGTCAGGCGCGGATCCCGCAAACCCGTCGCCCGCGGGTGCGCGCCATCCAGGGGAGGGGCCCCGGCTGCGCGTGAGAACGTATTTGACAGGGCCCGGGTGGGGCGATACCATCACCCTCGCGCCCGGGCCGACCCGGCGCACGCTGCGGAGGAGGGGAGGTGGAGATGGACACCATCGGGCACCACTACATCGTGGAAGCGTCCGGCTGCAACCCCGATGTCATCGGCAAGGTGGAGGCGGTGGAGCGGATCCTGGTGCGCGCCGCGGAGGTGGCTGGCGTCCAGGTGTGGTCCATCTCCTTCCACCGGTTCAACCCCAACGGCGTGTCGGGGGTCGTGGTGATTTCCGAGTCGCACCTCTCGGTGCACACGTGGCCGGAGGTGGGCTACGCCGCGCTGGACATCTTCACCTGCGGGGGGGCTGCCAAGCCCGAAAAGGCGGTCCAGTGGGCGCTGCGGGAGTTCGGCGCCACCAGCGTGCACATCACCGAGGTGACCCGCGGCCTGGAGGAGGGGGACCGGGTCTTCTTCCACAGCTTTGTGACCTGGGAGGAGGAGCTCCTCAAGAAGGCCGTCGACGGCCAGCGGCCGGCGGCGCGGAAGCGCGTCGTCCGCCCTCGCGCCTAGCCCGCGTCCGTGCAGGCGCGACCCGGGGGAGGGACCGCCGCCACCCAGGGCGACCTATCGCCCGTGACGCGCACCGGCCGCGGGGTGCCCCAGTCGGACCGCGCCGGGGATGCGCGGACGGTCTGGACGGTCACCGCCGCCCACTTCCTGAACGACTTCTTCCTGTCGTTTCTGGGACCGCTGCTGCCGCTGGTGGTCCAGACCTTCGACCTGTCCCTGGCCCTGGCGGGGTTCCTGGCTACCACCCTGACGACCTCGTCGGCCCTCTCCCAGCCCCTGTTTGGCGCCCTCGCCGACCGCCTCCGGCGTCCGGTCTTTGTCGTCCTGGGGCCCGCCCTGTCGGTGGCGGCCATGGGCCTGGTGGGGCTTGCGCCCGGCTACGGCGTCCTCCTGGTCCTGCTGCTGGTGGCCGGCACGGGGACCGCATCCTTTCATCCCCAGGGGGCGGCGGCGGCGGGTGGGGCCGCCCTGCGCCGGCGCGGGGCCGCCCTGTCCGTGTTCGTCGCGGGCGGAGAACTGGGGTATGCGGTCGGCCCCCTGGCCATTGCCGCGGCCGTCTCGGCGTGGGGGCTGCGGTCCACCGCCGCCCTGGCCGCGGCCGGCCTGCTGGCATGCGGTCTGCTGGCCCGGTCGCTGCCGGGGCGCCGGACCTCCGCGGCCGACCCGCCTCCGGCGCGGACCGGCCCGGCGCGCGTCGCGGGTCCGCTGGTGCTCCTGTGGCTAGTCGTGGTCCTGCGCAGCATCCTCATCACCGCCTACCAGACGTTCCTGCCGCTGCTGCTGCACCAGCGGGGCGGCTCCCTGGTGGCGGGCGGGGCGGCCGTCTGCGCCTTCGGCGGCGTGGGCGCCCTGGGAGGCATCTCGGGAGGGCTTCTGGCGGACCGGATCGGCCGGCGGCGTACGCTGGTCCTGTCCCTGGTGGTGCCGGTGCCCCTGCTGCTCCTGTTCCTGCTGACGCCGGGGCCGTGGTCGTACGTGTGGCTGGCGGCGGGCGGCGCCGCCCTCTACCTGTCGGCGGCGGTGACCATCGTGATGGCTCAGGAACTGTTGCCCCGGCGCGCCGGGGTGGCCAGCAGCATCGTCATGGGACTGGCGTGGGGGACCGCCGGCCTGTCGCTCACGGGGGTGGGGGCGCTGGCGGACGCCGTCGGGTTGGACCGCGCGTTGGCCGGCCTGCTCGCCCTGGTCGTCCCGGCTCTGGTCGCGGTGGCCGGACTGCCCCGGCGGCCCGGCTCCCCGCCCTGAGGAGACGTCGGTCTACGCCTCGGGCTCGAACAGCTCGATGATGTTCCCGTCGGGGTCGGCCAGCTGGGCCATGCGGCCGCCGTCCACGGTGCGGGGCGGCACCAGGACCTTGGCCCCGCGGCGCTTGGCGTCGTTGAACGCCACCTCCAGGTCAGCCACCTGGAAGGTCATCTGGGTGGTCCCCGTGCCTCCGGGCTGGGTGCGGGGCTTGATCGCCAGGACCACGCCGTCGGTGCGGAACTCGGCCGACGACTCCGACCTGGTGATCACCGGCAGGCCCAGAACGTACGAGTAGAAGGTGAAGGCCTTCTTCATATCCGAGACCAGGATGGATACCTGCAACAGCTGGTCCAGCATGCGGCTGACCGCTCACCTCCGTGCCGGCGCCTACGGCCGGGGCGGTACCTCCACGGGCGTCACCACGCAGGTGGTCGTCCGGGTCACCCCGGGCGCCTGCTGAATCCGGGAGACGATCAGGCGTCCCAGCGCGTCCATACTGGGGGCCTCCACGAACGCGATGATGTCCGTGGGGCCGGTGACGGCGTGCGCGGAACTCACGCCGGGCGTCGCCAGGATATGGGCCAGGGCCTCCCCGGCCTGGCCAGGCATCGTCCGCACCAGCACGTAGGCCTGCACCGCCACTGTTCCATCCTCCCGGAGGGGGACTCCTTCCGCCCTCCCTCCCTGGGGACCGCCCGATGGCCGGTCCGCCGGGATGCGGCCCCGCCACGGTTATTCGACCCCCGCGCGACTTCCCTCCTGTGTCGCCCCCGATGTCGGCCCCCCAAAAGGAACGGCCCGCCGGAGAACATCCGGCGGGCCGTGGTGCGCTGTCGGTCCTGCCTTACAGCGGGACGACGTTGGCAGCCTGCGGGCCCTTCTTGCCGTCGACGATGTCGAACTGCACCTGCTGGCCTTCCTGCAGGGTCCGGAACCCGTCCATCTGGATGGCGCTGTAGTGGACGAAGACGTCCTTGCCACCCTCCACGGAGATGAAGCCGTAGCCCTTCTCCGCGTTGAACCACTTCACCGTACCGGTGACCATTGCGGCCGTGCTCCTTTCCTTTCCGTAGTACAGAAACGGGCGTCCCAGCCTCGTACCTGCCCGGGCGAGCATATCATGGTGCAGTCGGGGTGTCAACGCTCTGTACCGCCTCAATAGATCCGAGACACCCCCCTCCATGGTCAGTAGTCGGCCTGCCAGCGGGCCAGGAACCCATTCGGGGTGAGGTAGCCAAGGGCCTGGTGCGGCCGAGGCGTTATAGACCGCCTCGTGTTTGCCGCAGCAGGGAGTTGTGGAGGGCTAGGTCCATCGACGCCGCCGCGCGCCGCGGGGCGCTGGCCGGCGGCGGGCGGACGATCGCGGTGCTGGGGTGCGGTATCGACGTCATCTATCTGCCCGAGCATACCCGTCTCGCGGAGCAGATCATCCGCGCTGGCGCCCTGTTCTCCGAGTACCCGCCGGGGACGCCGTCCTTGAAGCACCAGTTTCCCAGGCGCAACCGCCTGATCAGCGGGCTGGCCCTGGGGGTGGTGATCGTTGAGGGACGGGAAGACAGTGGCGCGCTCATCACCGTGGACTGCGCCCTGGAGCAGGGGCGGGAGGTGTTCGCCGTGCCGGGACCGCTGTTTGCGCCCACCAGCGCCCTGCTGCACCGCCTGGTGCAGCAGGGGGCGAAACTGGGCCGCCGCGTGGAGGATATCCTGGAAGACCTCCGCCTCCACCGGGCGGTGAAAGACGCCGTTCGCCGAGCCGGCGTGGCCACCCCCCTCGTGCCACACCTTCAGGCATTCGTTCGCCACACACCTCCTGGAAGACGGATACGATATCCGGACGGTCCAGGAGCTGCTCGGACACAAGGAC
>JAVHLZ010000010.1:0-35765 GCA_031081675.1 Armatimonadota bacterium | reverse complement strand
CCCCCCTCGTGCCACACCTTCAGGCATTCGTTCGCCACACACCTCCTGGAAGACGGATACGATATCCGGACGGTCCAGGAGCTGCTCGGACACAAGGACGTGAAGACCACGATGAGTTACACTTACGTGCTGAACCGCGGCGGAAAGGGCGTCCGGAGCCCGATGGACGGCTGCACCCCGGTTGAGTCCTGCTGATCTTGAGGGTGCTAGACTGACCGGAGGCCGGGGCGGGATGAGGGAATTCAGAGAGGACGCGTTACCGCCGGGGGCCCGGGCGTCTGGCCCCGTCGTGTCAGGCTGACAAGAGCGGGGTGTTAGACTGGTCTGTGTAAACACGAGTTAGGCGGACAAGACTCGCACGCATCAAAGACACGATGATCACTGATTCTTGGCTGCAGCCACACCTGTTGGCCGTCCTGAAAAAGGGGCTGCCAGTGCTGCGACGGTGGCGGAGTCAGGCTAACCTGCAAGGCCGCATTAAGAATTTTGAGAACTGGCTTCTCGTCGAACTGAATTATCAGCTCCTGGAATCCGGCGACGCTCGGGTCGTTCTGACGAACGGGTTCTTTGCGGAGGGGCAGGACATCCCCGCTCCCAAGAGAGTCCAATCGAAGGACGTTCCAGGGCTTCGAGGCAGGAAAGCAAGGGCAACGTACATATCCGCCGACCTGTCAGTTAGGCCCTCAAGTGCACCCGGCGAGTACTGGATCGCGGAACTGAAAACCGGGATCACGCCCGTTGAGCTCCAGAACGATCTGAGGCTCGTGCGTCTCTATCGAGAAGGAGGCATTGCCACCCGAGCCGAGTTGGGGTGGGTTGTCCTCTTGCCGGAGCCAGAGCGAGTTCGTGTTTCTTGCGAGGACTCGCTCAAGAAGATTCGTTCCCGGCTGCAGAGCGATGGTAACGGCTGGACACTCCAGACCGAGAGAATTGAGGATTGGCTCGTGGCATCCGTCGTGGTGCCCACCACGAACCGGCCGCCCAACATGGCGCTGGAGCCGGCGGCGCAGGCGGACGACCTCGTGCTCGATGGCTGGCGGGGTCTTGCGGGGTGGGGCATGTCCCGGCCGCTGGCGGCCGACCAGAGCCTTCCAACCACCCCGACAGTAGCGCCGGACCCAGAGGCGGACGGTCGTGCAGTTGCAGCCGAAGGCCCGGGAGGTGAGGCAGAGATTCCGGCAGGCCAGGTCAGGCTGGACCAGGCGCTGGCGGACGCCCTGGGGGTGGCGGGAGTCGGCGATGCGTGCGCGGTAGGTTCATCCGTCTACTTGACGCCCCCCAGGCCGCGTGCTATATAGAGAGCAAATTGCATAGGCGCTCTTATCCAGAGTGGGCGAGGGACGGGCCCGATGACCCCCGGCAACCTGCGGCGCTTCCGGCGCCGCAAGGTGCCAACTCCCGCGGAACCAATTCCGAGAGATAAGAGAGGGATGCCACCCCTCCAGGAATTGGGAGGGGGTTTTTGTTGTCGGGAGCCAGGGGATGCGCGGCGCGGTGACCGTGCGGGTGCCGGCGACCATCGCCAACGTCGGGCCGGCGTTTGACGTCCTGGGCGTGGCGGTGACGCTGCACAACGTGGTGCGCGCCCGCCTGGCCGACACCCCCGTGGTGGAGGTGGTGGGCGAGGGCGCCGGTGTCCTGCCCGCCGACGCCACCAACCTGGTCTACCGGGCGGCGGTGGCGGTGGCCGAGGCGGCGGGCCGCCGGGCGGCGTTTGCGCTGCGGTGCGAGAATGCGATTCCCCCGGGGCGCGGGCTGGGCAGCAGCGCGGCCGCCATCGTCGGCGGCGCCGTGGCCGCCAACGCGATTCTGGGAGAGCCGCTGGACCGTGCGGGGCTGCTGGACCTGGCCTGGCGCATGGAGGGACACCCCGACAACGTGGCGCCGGCGCTGCTGGGCGGGGCGGTCCTGGCCGACGGCGCCGACGGCCGCCTGCGCTGGACGCGGTTTGTCCCGGCGTGGGACGCGGCGCTGGTGGTGGCCATTCCCGACTACCCGGTGGCCACCGAGCGCGCGCGGGCGGTGCTGCCGGCGGCGGTACCGTTCCGCGATGCGGTGTACAACGTGGGCCGGGCGGCGTGGCTGGTGGCCGCCCTGCTGACAGGGCGCACCGAGCTGCTGGCGTCGGCGATGGAGGACCGGTTGCACCAGCCCTACCGGGCGGAGCTCGCCCCGGGAGCCGCCGAGGCACGGGAGGCGGCGCGCGGGGCGGGGGCGTGGGGCGCGGCGGTGTGCGGCAGCGGGCCGGCGGTCCTGGCGGTGGCGCCGCGGGAGGCCGCCGAGCGCGTGGGGCGCGCCATGATGCGGGCGTTTGCGGACTGCGGTCACCGGGCGGCATACCGGCAGGTGGACGTGGACACACAGGGGGCGACCGTGATGGCCCAGGAGGCGGACGGATGATCGCGCAGAGGCTGCGGTGCCGGGAGTGCGGAGCCGAGTATGCGGCGGGACCGATCTACGTCTGTGAGAACTGCGTCGGCCCCCTGGAGGTGGTGTACGACTACGACGCCCTGACGCGCCGGCCCCTTCGCGAGGAGATCGCCTCCGGCCCCTCGTCCATCTGGCGGTACCAGGCCCTCCTGCCCGCCTCCCGCGTCCCCGAGGTGGACCTGGCTCCGGGCTGGACGCCGCTGGTACGGGCGACGCGCCTGGGGCGGGAGCTGGGCCTGGAGCGCCTGTACATCAAGAACGACACCGTCAACCCCACGTGGTCCTTCAAGGACCGGGTGGTGGCCGTGGCCATCGCCGCAGCGCTGCGCTTCGGCTACCAGGTGGTGGCGTGCGCCTCCACGGGCAACCTGGCCCACGCGGTGGCCGCCCACGCCGCGCGGGCGGGACTGCGGGCCTGGGTGTTCATCCCCCGGGGGCTGGAGCGGGCCAAGGTTCTGGCAGCCCCGGCCTATGGGGCGACGCTGGTGGAAGTGGACGGCACCTACGACGACGTGAACCGCCTGTGCGCCGAGATCGCCGATCAGCACCGGTGGGCGTTCGTCAACGTGAACCTGCGCCCGTACTACGCCGAAGGGGGCAAGACCCTGGGCTACGAGGTGGCCGAGCAGCTGGGGTGGCGGGCGCCCGACCACGTGGTGGTGCCGGTGGCGTCGGGCAGCCTGATGGTCAAGATCCACAAGGGCCTCGCGGAGCTGCACCGGGTGGGGCTGCTGCCCGCCGTCCCGACCCGGGTGCACGGCGCGCAGGCGGCGGGCTGCGCGCCGGTGGCGGAGGCGTTTTCCTCCCGCTCCCACGAGGTGCGGCCCGTCCGGCCCCAGACCATCGTGCGGTCTCTGGCCATCGGCTCTCCCGCCGACGGCCGGTACGCCCTGCGGGTGGCCCGGGACACCGGCGGCGCCATCGTCGCCGTCTCGGACGAGGAGGCTGTGGACGGGATGCAGCTGCTGGCCCGAACCGAAGGGATGTTCGCCGAGACCGCCGGCGGGGTGACGGTGGCCGCCCTGCGGTCCCTGGCGCGCCAGGGGGTCATCGGCCCCGACCAGCTGGTGGTGGCCTACATCACCGGCGCGGGGTTGAAGACCGCCGAGGCGATCGCGGACGCGGTGGCACCCCCGCTGCGGATTGCGCCCAGCCTGCGGGAGTTCGAGCGCGCGGCGGCCAGCCTGACGGGCTGATCCGGCCGCCGGGCGGATCGGGGAGGGATGGGATGGCGACGGTGCGGATTCCGACACCTCTGCGCCGGCTGGTCAGCGACCAGCGGGTGGTGGAGGCCCATGGGGCCACGGTGGCCGACCTGGTGGACGATCTGGAGCGCCGGTTTCCGGGACTGAAGGCACGCCTAGTGGATGGCGACGGACGCATCCACAGCTTTGTCACCATCTTCGTCAACGACCAGGACGTCCGCCTTCTGCAGGGCCTGCAGACTCCCCTCGACGACGACGCGGAGGTCTCCATCATCCCGGCCATGGCCGGCGGCGAGGGCACGCCGCGGAGATCCGGGATCGGCGATCGGACCTGATCGCCCCGGCGCGGCGGCCCCCGCGGAGAGGAGCCGCCCGAGGCCTCGCACCCCCACGCGCCCGCCGTGGCGTGTCCGGGGCACGGAGGGATTGGCGGTCCGCAGCGATAACGTAGGGGTGGGATGAGTCGGCGCGTCCGGGCGGGGGTGGCCGCGGCGCTGGCCGCCATCGTCGGGGCCGGGGTCGTATGGTGGTGGCTGGCGCGGTCGGAGACCACGGTGGCCGTGTACTTCATCCGCGCCAGCGACGGCGGCGACACCCTCCAGGACGTGTCCCGGCGGGTGCGGGGGCGGAGCGCCCACGCCCGCCTGCGGGGCGCCCTACAGGCCCTCCTGTCCGGCCCCACCGCCGACGAGCGGGCCCGGGGCCTGACCACGGCGATCCCGTCCGGCACGCGCCTGCGCGGCCTGCGGATCGAGGATGGCATGGTCGTGGTGGATCTCAGCGGCGAGGTGGCCTCCGGGGGCGGCACCGCCAGCATGCTGGGCCGGCTGTGGCAGATCGTCTACACCGCCACCCAGATCCCCACGGTCCCGAGGGTGCGGCTGCTGATCGACGGCCAGGCGCGCGAGGCCCTGGGCGGAGAGGGGGTGCTGATCGACCGGCCGCTGTCCCGGCCGCCGTCGCTGCCCGAATTCTAAAGGCCCGCCTCCGGATGCCATCGGAGGGGTGCGGCCCGGCCGATCCGGCCCGCAGGAATGTCCAGCACCGCACGGAATTTCCCCATGCACACCATGGCCACCCGAAGGGCGAGCGCGACATCCGGGGAGGTCTTTGCGGAGGACCTGGAGGCTCTGCTGGAGAGCCTGGAGGGGATCACGGCGGCCCGGGTGGTGGCCACCGATGCCGGGGAGATCGACGCCATCTACGTGACGGCATCGGGTGACCGGGAAGAGTCGGCGGTCCGCCGGGCGGTGGCGGCCGCCCTGATGTCCCGCTACTCCCTGGCCGTGGACGGGTGGCGGATCCGGGTGGCCCGCCTCCACCCGTCCGCGGCGCCTTCCTGGAGGATCCACCGGGTGGAGGAGGTCCTGCAGCCGGACGGCGTGCGGGTCACCGTGGAACTGCGGCGGGGAGAGGGCGGACCCCTGATCGGGCGCGCCCGGGCCCTGCCGGATCGGACCAGCCGCCTGCGGGCGGTGGCCCTGGCCACCCTGGACGCGCTGCGGCCCGCCCTGGACGCGGGCCGCCGGGCCACCCTGGAAGCGGTGACGCCGGTGGTCGTGCCGGACGGGGAAGCGATCCTGGTGACGGTGGCTGTGGCCGGAGCCGGGGAGGGCCGGCGCTATGCCGGGGTGGCGCTGGTGGACGGTCGCGACACCGAGGCGGTGATTGCGGCGACCCTGGATGCCGTGGCCCGGGAGGGAGAGCGGTCGCAGCGACGGGGGTGGGGGATGAGAGATCGCCGGGAAGAGCTGGAGTCCATGCGGGCTCAGTACCGGAGGCTGCGGGAGCCCCAGCGCCAGATGCCCGCCCTGGGGTCCGAGGGGGAGGAGGAGCCGGCGGACGCGGTGGACGTTGCCCAGATCCGCCCGGAGCGGCCGGGCGGCGCGGCGGTCGAGTCGCGGGAGCCCCCGCGGGCGGGGCGGGGGTCCATGGAGGATGAGTTCCTCCGCCAGCTGGTCGCCGCGGGCACGCCCGTGCACATCCGCTGCCGCGACGGTTATGAGATCCCCCAGGCGGTGGTCAGGGATTTCGGGACGTACAGCCTCCTGGTGGAGCACGCCGGCGGCCGCGAACTGGTCTTCAAGCACGGCATCATCGCCATCCGCCCCCTGCGGAGCTGACGGCTGGACCCCGCGTTCCCGCCCCGCGGTGTGCGGGAGCGCGCGCAGCCGCGCGGGGCGTCGCGCGCCTGACGAGGGAGGACGGCGATGAGCGAGAGGATCGAGGACCTGCGCCGCCGCCGCGAACGGATCCTGGCCATGGGAGGCCCCCAGCGGGTCGCCCGCCAGCACGAGGCCGGCAAGCTGACCGCGCGCGAGCGCCTGGACCTGCTGCTGGACCCCGGCAGCTTCACCGAGCTGGACATGTTCGTCACTCCCCACGGGCGCGAGTTCGGGCTGGACCGCGTGGAGGCGCCCGCCGACGGCGTGGTCACCGGCTACGGGACCATCGACGGCCGGCTGGTGTTCGTGTTCTCCCAGGACTTCACGGTTCTGGGGGGATCGCTGGGCGAGGGCCACGCCCGCAAAATCGTGAAGGTGATGGATATGGCCCTCCGGGCGGGGGCACCGCTCATCGGCCTCAACGACTCCGGCGGGGCCCGCATCCAGGAGGGCGTGGCCAGCCTGGGCGGCTACGCCGAGATCTTCCTGCGCAACACCCTGGCCTCGGGCGTGATCCCGCAGATCTCGGCCATCATGGGACCCTGCGCCGGGGGAGCCGTGTACTCGCCGGCCATCACCGATTTCGTGATCATGGTGCGGGGCACCAGCTACATGTTCGTGACCGGCCCCCAGGTGGTGAAGGCGGTGACCCGGGAGGAGGTGGGCTTTGAGGAGCTGGGCGGCGCCGACGTGCACGCCACCCGCAGCGGGGTCGCCCACTTTGTGGTGGACGACGATCCCGCCTGCCTGGAGCTGATCCGCCGCCTGCTCTCCTACCTGCCCCAGAACAACCTGGACGACCCCCCGGTGGTGGACACCGGGGACGATCCGGCCCGGGAGGACCCGGCCCTGGACGACATCGTGCCCGACGACCCGGTGCGGCCCTACGACATGCGCGAGGTGATCACCCGGGTGGTGGACGCCGGGACGTTTCTGGAGGTGGCGGCCGGATTCGCCCCCAACCTGATCACGGGCCTGGCCCGCCTGGACGGCCGCACCGTCGGCGTGGTGGCCCAGCAGCCCCAGGTCCTGGCCGGCGTCCTCGACATCAACGCGTCGGTGAAGGGGGCGCGCTTCATCCGGTTCTGTGACGCGTTCAACATTCCCCTGGTGAGCTTCGTGGATGTGCCGGGCTTCCTGCCGGGGGTGGAGCAGGAGCACGGGGGCATCATCCGCCACGGCGCCAAGCTGCTGTTCGCCTACTGCGAGGCGACGGTCCCCAAGCTGTCCGTGATCACCCGCAAGGCGTACGGCGGCGCCTACGACGTCATGTCCAGCAAGCACATCCGGGGCGATGTGAACCTGGCGTGGCCCACCGCCGAGATCGCGGTGATGGGGCCCGAGGCGGCCATCGAGATCATCTTCCGCCGCGAGCTGGCCGAGGCCGCCGACCCCCAGGCGCTCCGGGACCGGCTGGTCCGGGAGTACCGGGCCCAGTTCGCCACGCCCTACGTGGCGGCGTCCCGCGGCTACCTGGACGATGTCATCGAGCCCCGCCGGACGCGCCCCCGCCTGATCTCGGCCCTGCGGGCCCTGGCGGGCAAGCGCGAGACCCTGCCGCGCAAGAAGCACGACAATCTGCCGCTGTGAATAGGGAAAAGGGAAGAGGGAAGAGGGAAAAGGGAGATCTCATCCTCCTCCCTCATCCCTCTTCCTTCTTCCCTCTTCCTTCGTCCCTCCCCCAGCAGGAGCCGGGGCGGGCGCGCGGAATTTCCTGCTCGGATCCCCGAGATGAGCGAACCGGCGTCCCGACGTGAGACGTCCCGACCTGCGGACCCCGTGCGGCCGGCGTCATCGGCGACGGTGACGCTGGAGTACGTCTCGCCGGACGACCGCCGGTTCCGCGACTGGCTCCGGCGGTACCGGGAGGAGGTGGCCGGGGAGGCGCCCACCGACGAGTGGCTGGACGCCTACCTCAAGCACATCTTCTCCGAGCAGGGCCGGCACCGGCACATCTGGTGGGGGGTGGCCGACGGCCGGCGGGTGGGCTTCGCGGTGGCCATCGTCACCCCGCAGGTCGCCGACCGCCACCGCCTGCAGGGGATGATCGCCGAATTCTACGTGTACCCCGAGTATCGTCGGGAAGGCTACGGGCGCCGGATGGCCGAAGCCGTGATCGCCTTCCTGCGGGAGCGCGGCTGCCAGGACGTGCACGCGTCGGTGTCGGCCGGCAACCTGCGAGGGCTGCGCTTCTGGGAGGCCTGCAGCTTCCAGATCTCCCGCTACGTGCTGGTGTACCGCCCGGGCCTGCGCCGCGAGGACGAGGACGAGGAGGAGCTCTGACGGCCGCCGGGCTCATCTCTGCGCCCGTTCCGCTGTGACGCGTCCCACGATCCTGGTGGCCAACCGCGGAGAGATCGCGGTGCGCGTCATCCGCGCCTGCCGGGAGATGGGGCTGCGGGCGGCCGCCGTCTACTCGCCGTCCGATCGGAACGCTCCCCACGTCTGGCAGGCCGACGAGGCGGTGGCCCTGCCGGGCGACCCTCCCGAGCACAGCTACCTGCACCTGGACGCCCTGCTGGAGGCCGCCCGCCGCGTGGGCGCCACCGCCATCCATCCCGGATACGGCTTTCTCGCCGAGTCGGCGGCCTTCGCCCGGGCCTGCCAGCACGCGGGCGTGCGTTTCGTGGGGCCCCCGCCCCAGGTCCTGGAGCTGTGCGGAGACAAGGCCGCCGCGCGGATGGCGATGGCCGGTTCGGGCGTGCCCGTCCTGCCGGGCACCGGGCCGGTGGACGACCGGGACGCCCCGACCCTGGCGGAGCGGTTGGGCTACCCGCTGCTGGTGAAGGCCGCCGCCGGCGGCGGCGGCAAGGGGATCCACCTGGTCCGGGAGCCGGGGCAGCTGGCGGCCACCCTGCGGCTGGCGCGCGGGGAAGCCCGCACCGCCTTCGGCGACGACCGCGTGTACCTGGAGAAGTGGGTGGAAGGCGCCCGCCACGTGGAGGTGCAGGTGCTCGCCGATGCCTCCGGGGTGGTGGTCGTCTTCCCCGAGCGCGACTGCAGCGTCCAGCGCCGGCACCAGAAGCTGATCGAGGAAAGTCCCGCCCCGTCCCTGTCCGAGCCCCTGCGGGCGCGCCTGCGGCAGGCCGCCGCCGCCGCGGCCCGGGCTGTGGGGTATGTCAACGCGGGGACGGTGGAGTTCCTGGTCGGCGCCGACGAGATCTACTTCCTGGAGGTGAACGCCCGCCTGCAGGTGGAGCACCCGGTCACCGAGATGGTCACCGGGGTGGACCTGGTGGCCGAACAGCTGCGGGTGGCGCTGGAGGGGCGCGCCGGAGTGCGCTCCGACGTCTCCGCCCGCGGGTGGGCCATCGAGTGCCGGGTGGGGGCCGAAGATCCCCACGAGGGGTTCCTGCCCGCGGCCGGGCGCATCGACGGCGTCTGGCTGCCGGGGGGACCGGGCATCCGGATTGACGCCGCCGTGTATGCGGGGATGGAGGTGTCCCACCACTACGACCCGCTGCTGGCCAAGATCATCGCGTGGGGCGCGGACCGGGATGAGGCGCTGCGGCGGCTGCGGCGGGCGGTGGACGAGGCCGTGATCGCCGGCGTCCCCACCACCCTGCCCTTTCACCGGTGGGCCCTGCGGGAGCCCGCCTTCGCCTCCGGGCACCACGACACCGGGTTCGTGGCGCGGTGGGAGGCCCGCCCCTCCTCGCCCGGGGCCGAGCGGGTGGCCGTCCTGGCCGCGGTGGCCGCGGCCGCCTTCCCGCGGGGCCCCGCTCCCCTCCGGGGGGCGGCGGCGCGCTGGATCCAGGCCGCGCGGCAGGAAGGACTGCGCCCCCCGCCTCCATGAGCGGCCGGCCAGGACCCCACCATCCATGAGCGAAGAGGCTGCGCCGGGGAGTGCCCGCGCCTTCCTGGTCTTCGTCGCCGGACGCACCCACCGGGTGACGGCGTGGCCCTCGGGGCAGGCCCTCCAGATCTCCGTGGACGGTGCTCCCCCGGTGGCGGTGGACCTGCGCCCGCTGCTGGGGAGCACTCACTTCCGGCTCGCCGTCGGCGCCACCACCCATGTGGTGGAGGTCCGCCGCCGGGGGGCGGAGTGGGTGGTGACCGTGGGCGCCGACCGGGCGGTGGTGCGCGTGGAGCCGGACCTCCCGGTGGCCCGCCGCGTCCGGACCGGGGGTCCCCCGGCGGCCCGGGAGATCCGCGCGCCCATGCCGGGTCTGGTGGTGGCGGTGGAGGTGACGCCCGGGGCCGCCGTCGAGCAGGGACAGGCTGTGGTGATCATGGAAGCGATGAAGATGCAGATGGAGATCCGCGCGCCCTCATCCGGGCGGGTGCGCGCGGTGCACGTGTCGGCCGGACAGGACGTGGCCGGGGGGACGGTGCTGGTCACGCTGGACCCCGGGGAGTGAGCGGGCCAGCGGGCCCGAGGGGAGCGCGAGAGCATGGACGCCGAACTGGTGCGCCGCATCGAGGACGAGCGGAAGCGGTGGGAGGAGGCGACGGCCGGTCAGCCCGAACGGCAGCCCCAGACCGCCGACGGCCTGCCGATCCGCCGGCTGTACACCCCCGCCGACGTTCGCGCCGACTACCTGCGGGACCTGGGGTTTCCAGGCGAGTTCCCCTACACCCGGGGCATCTATCCCACCATGTACCGGGGGCGGCTGTGGACCATGCGCCAGTACGCCGGATACGGGACCGCCGAGGAATCCAACCGGCGCTTCCGCTACCTGCTGTCCCAGGGGCAGACCGGACTGTCCATCGCCTTCGACCTGCCCACCCAGATGGGGTACGACTCGGACCACCCGCTGGCCGAACCGGAAGTGGGCAAGGTCGGGGTCGCCGTGGACTCCCTGGCGGACATGGAGGTGCTGCTGGACGGGATCCCGCTGGACCAGGTGACCACATCCATGACCATCAACGCCACGGCGGCCGTGCTCCTGGCCATGTACGTGGCGGTGGCCGAGCGGCGGGGCATTCCCCCCGCGGCGCTGGACGGCACGGTCCAGAACGACATCCTCAAAGAGTACATCGCCCGGGGGACCTACATCTTTCCCCCGGAACCGTCCCTGCGGCTGGTGACCGACATCTTCGCGTACTGCGTCGAGCACCTGCCCCGCTGGAATCCCATCTCGGTGAGCGGCTACCACATCCGCGAGGCCGGCGCGACGGCGGTGCAGGAAGTGGCGTTCACCCTGGCCGACGGCCTCACCTACCTGCGGGCGGCGCAGAGGGCAGGACTGGACGTGGACCGGATCGCGCCCCGCCTCTCGTTCTTCTTTGCCGCCCAGATGAACCTGCTGGAGGAGGTGGCCAAGTTCCGCGCGGCGCGGCGGCTGTGGGCGCGCCTGGTGCGGGAGCGCCTGGGCGCCCGGAATCCCCGGTCGTGGATGCTGCGGTTCCACACCCAGACCGCCGGGGCGGCGCTGACGGCCCAGCAGCCGGACAACAACGTGGTCCGGGTCACCCTTCAGGCGCTGGCGGCCGTCCTGGGGGGCACCCAGTCCCTGCACACCAACGCCCGGGACGAGGCCCTGGCCCTGCCCACCGACGAGTCCGCCCTGCTGGCCCTGCGCACCCAGCAGATCATCGCCTTCGAAAGCGGCGTGGCCGACACCGTGGACCCCCTGGGCGGGTCGTACTACGTCGAGGCTCTGACCGACGAGATCGAGGCGCGGGCCGCGGCGCTGCTGGACCAGATCGAGGACGCCGGCGGGATGCTGCGGGCGGTGGAGACCGGCATGGTGCAGCGCATGATCGCCGAATCGGCCTACCGGGAGGCCCGGCGCGTCGAGGCGGGCGAGCAGGTGGTGGTGGGCGTCAACCGCTTCCAGGCCGACACCGCGAGCCGGCCCCGACTCCTGCGGGTGCCTCCCGAGGTCATCGAGCGCCAGAAGGCGGCCGTGGCCCGGGTGCGGCAGGAGCGGGACGCCGCGCGGGTGCGGCGAGCCCTGGAGCGGCTGCGGCAGGCGGCGGCCGGCACCGAGAACCTGATGCCCCACATCCTGGAGGCCGTCCGGGCCCACGCCACCATCGGGGAGATCTGCGACGCGCTCCGCCAGATCTTCGGCGTGTACCGCCCGGCGGCGGTCGTGTGATGGCCGCGGGGTGGACGGGGCGCGGCCGGCGAGGGCGCCGTCGGGGGAGCGATCTGTGGGGCCGGTGAGCGGAGACGCCGAGCGCCTGCTGGAGCAGGCCCGCGCCGGCTCCGTCCCGGCCCTGGCGCGCCTGATCTCGCTGGTCGAGGATGGGGACCCCCGGGGACAGGAGGCGCTGCGGATCCTCCATCCGCACACGGGTCGGGCCCACCTGATCGGGGTCACCGGCCCGCCGGGGGCCGGCAAGAGCACCCTGGTGGACGCCCTGATCCGCCGCGTGCGGGCCCGGGGCCAGACGGTGGCCGTCGCCGCGGTGGATCCCACCAGCCCCTTCACCGGCGGCGCCGTCCTGGGGGATCGCATCCGCATGCAGGATCACGCCACCGATCCCGGCGTGTTCATCCGCAGCATGGCCACCCGCGGCGGCCTGGGCGGTCTGGCGCCGGCCACGGCGGATGTGGCGAAGGTCCTGGACGCCGTCGGCTACGACCTGGTGGTCATCGAGACCGTGGGGACCGGCCAGGCGGAGGTGGACGTGGTGGGCGCGGCCGACACGGTGGTGATCGTCCTGGTGCCGGGGCTGGGGGACGCGGTGCAGACCCTGAAGGCCGGCATCCTGGAGATCGGCGACGTCTTCGTGGTGAACAAGGCCGACCGCCCCGACGCCGACCGCACGGCCACCGAGATCCGCATGATGCTGGGCATGGCCGGGCCGCGGGACGGATGGTTCCCCCCGGTCCTGCTCACCGTGGCGACCACCGGGCAGGGGGTGGACGAGGTCCGCGCCGCCCTGGAGGAGCACCGGCAGTTCCTGCGCTCCCGCGGACTGCTGGAGCGCAGGAGGCGGCAGCGGCATCGGGCCGACATCCTGCGGATCCTCGAAGCCCGCCTCCGCCGGCGGATCCTGGAAGGGGACCGGCGGCTGGAAGAGTTCGTCGAGAAGGTGGCGGCGGGGGAGATGGACCCGTACACCGCCGCCGAGCGCCTGATGGCGCAGATCGGGTCCGCCCGGTGAGGGGCGCGGCCCGGGCACGGGGGGAGCAGATGACCGTCGATCACGTGGGCATCGCGGTCCGCAACCTCGCCGAGACGGCGGCCCTCCTGGAGGCGGCCCTGGGGCTGGTGGTCACCGAGCGGTACGATCTCCCCCGCGAGGGCGTGAGGCTGGCCTTTCTGTCGGGGGGCGCGGCCGACCTGGAGCTGCTGGAACCTCTGGACGAGACCGGTCCCCTGGCGCGATTCGTGGCCCGCCGCGGCCCGGGCCTGCACCACGTGGCGTTCCGCGTGCCCGACATCCGGCAGGCCCTCGCCCGGGCCGAAGCCGCCGGCTGCCGCCCTGTCGAACCCGCGCCCCGGATGGGAGCGCGCAACCGCCAGGTCGCGTTCCTGCACCCCGACACCACCGGAGGCATCCTCGTCGAGCTGGTCGAGCTTCCTCCCGGACGGTGATCCTCCCGCACCGGAGCGTCCGGGAGCTGCGGACGGCGGGGCTGAAAAAATGGCCGCGCCGTCTTGCATTGAGTGTTCTCTATCGCTATAATCCACGCGGTCGCGTCTTTCGACCCTGCCGGTCCTGACCGTCCCCCCTCTGCCTGGCTGACCCGACCGGGCCGACCTGCGCCTGCGGCCGGATGAGGTGAGTCGCATGACAACAAGGAGATCTGCGTGACCGTTCTCTCCGTCCCCCCGGCGGCGGGGCCGCGCAGCGGCGCCGTCAGCGGCGTCATCCTGGCCGCCGGGCTGCTGACCGCCCTCGCCGCCGGCCTGACCCACGGGACGCTGCGCAAGGAGGTGACCGTCCGGACTCCGGATCGCACGGTACGGATGGTCACCTACCGGCACACGGTCCGGGAGGTTCTTCAGCAGGCGGGCGTGTCGGTGGCTTCCTCCGACGAGGTGGAGCCGCCTCCCGGCGCCCGGGTGGGGGAAGGGATGACGATCGTCGTGCGCCCCGCGATCGGCGTCACCCTGGTCGCCGACGGTCGCGTGCGGCCCGTGCGCACCACGGCCCGCACCGTCGCCGAGCTGCTGGCCCGCCAGGGCCTGCGGGTGCGTCCCACCGACAAGGTATACCCGGCGCCCGAGGCGCCCCTGGCGGCCGGCGCCACGGTCCGGGTCGTCCGGATCGAGCACCGGCTGGTGGTGGAGCGGCAGGCGGTGCCCTACGAGGTCCGCACCCTGCGCGATGCTGCCGCTCCCCGGGGGCTGCTGCGGGTCGTCAGGCCGGGCCGCGAGGGTCTGCGCGAGCGGCTGTGGCGGGTGACCCTGGCCGACGGCGTGGTGGTGGCCCGCACGCTGGTGGGCGAGCGGGTCGTGCGGCCGCCGATGGACCGGATCATCTCGGTGGGCACGGTCGTGCACGTCGCCTCCCGGGGCCCGTTCGCCGGACACGAGGTGCTGGAGATGCTGGCCACCGCCTACGCGCCGTTCTGCTGTCCCGGCGTGGACGGCATCACGTCCACCGGCATGCGGGCCGGTTACGGGGTGGTGGCGGTGGATCCGCGGGTGATCCCCCTGGGCAGCCAGCTGTTCATCGAAGGGTACGGCTACGCGGTGGCCGGGGACGTGGGCGGCCGCATCAAGGGATTGCGCATCGACCTGGGCTTCGACACCACCCGGGAAGCCCGCCGGTTCGGCGTGCGCCGGGTGCGCGTGTACGTGCTGGACCGAGGAGCGCGGTAGAAAGAGGGAAGAGGGAAGAGGGAAGAGGGAAAGACCAGCTCGGCATGTTCTCCGCCTCCCCTCTCCTCGACTTTTTGCTTTTCCCTCTTCCTTCTTCCCTTTTCCCTCTTCCCTTTCTAGTATGGAATCGATGGCCGTCCTCGATCCGGCCTCACTGGCCACCCCGGCCGGCACGGTTCGCCTTCTCCGCCAGTTCGGGATCCACCCCCGCAAGCGCCTGGGCCAGCACTTCCTGGTCAGCGCCGCCGCCCTGAGGGCGATCCTCCAGGCCGCCGACCTCGACCGCCGCGACGCGGTGCTGGAGATCGGGGCGGGGGTCGGCACGCTGACCGCGGCTCTGGCGGAGCGCGCGGGATCCGTGGTGGCCGTGGAAGTCGACCCGGCGGTCCTGCCGGCCCTGCGAGCGGTGGTGGCGCCCTACCCCCACGTCCGGGTGGTCCACGCCGACGCCATGGCGGTCGATCTGGCCGCCCTGCTGCCGGAAGAGGGCGTGCGCAAAGTCGTGGCCAACCTGCCCTACCGCATCGCCTCTCCCCTGGTGGTGAGGCTGCTGGATCCGTCCCTGCGCATCCGCCGGCTGGTCCTGACGGTGCAGCGCGAGGTGGCCGAACGGATGGCGGCCCGGCCGGGACGCCCGGACTACGGGCTGCTGTCGGTGCTGGTGCAGGCTCGGGCGGCCGTCACCGTGGTGCGGCGGCTGCCTCCCGGGGCGTTTTTCCCCCCTCCCGAGGTGGAGTCGGCGGTCGTGCGGCTGGACCCCCATGACCGTCCGCCCTGGCAGACCGGAGAGGAAGACGCGTTCATGCGGGTGGTGCGCGCCGCCTTTGCCCAGCGCCGCAAGACGGTGCGGAACGCGGTGGCCGCCGCCCTGGGTCTGGCCCCCGCCGCCGCGGCGGCCGCCTGCGTCCGGGCGGGGATCGACCCCGGGCGGCGGGGGGAGACGCTGACCCTGGAAGAGTTCGCCGCCCTGGCCCGGGCCGTGGCTGAGACGGTCGGGGAAGAGGCGGTGGGGAGGGAACGCCGGTGACGGACTACGCCTCGCACTACTCGGCGGCGGCCCGGGCGATGACCCGGTCGCTGATCCGCGAACTGCTGACCCTCACCCGGCGCCGCGACCTGATCTCGTTCGCCGGGGGACTGCCCGATCCCGCGACATTCCCGGTGGAGGAGCTCCGGGAGATCACGGCGCGGGTGCTGGTCCAGAACGCGGCCGTGGCCCTCCAGTACGGCCCCACCGAGGGCGACCCCCGGCTGCGCGGCGAGCTGGCCAGGTGGATGGCCAAGGACGGCATCCGCGCCTCCCCCGACCAGGTCCTGGTGACCACCGGCTCCCAGCAGGGGCTGGACATCCTGGGGCGGATCCTGCTGGATCCCGGCGACGTGGTGGTGGTCGAGATCCCCTCGTATATGGCCGCCCTGCAGGTGTTCCGCAGTTACCGCGCCGAGATGGTGGGGGTGCCTCAGGACGACGAGGGCCTGCGCGTCGACCTGCTCGAGCAGGCCCTGGCCCGGCTGCGGGCGCAGGGGCGGCGGCCCAAGTTCATCTACGTGGTGCCGGACTTCCAGAACCCCTCCGGGGCCACCCTGGCGCCGGACCGGCGGCGGCGCCTGCTGGAGCTGGCCCGGGAGTGGGACACCCTGGTGGTGGAGGACAACCCCTACCGGGAGCTGCGCTACGAGGGAGAGGCCCCGCCGCCCCTGGCGGCGCTGGACGCCGACGGCCGGGTCATCTACCTGTCCACCTTCAGCAAGACCCTCTGCCCGGGGCTGCGCATCGGCTGGCTGGCCGCCGCCGGCGAGGTGGTGCGCCAGTGCGTCACGGCCAAACAGGGGATGGACCTGTGCTGCCCGTCCCTGACCCAGATGGTGGCCGCGGAGTTCTGCGCCGCCGGGCACATCTACGCGCGGATCCCCCACCTCATAGACCGTTATCGCCGCAAACGCGACGCCATGCTGCACGCGCTGGCCGCCCGGATGCCCCCCGGGGTGCGGTGGACCCGTCCGGCGGGAGGGCTGTTCGTGTGGGTCCAGCTGCCCGAGGGCGTGGACACCGAGGCCCTGCTGCCTGCGGCCATCACCGACGAAGGAGTGGCCTACGTCGCGGGCAGCGGCTTCCACGTGGACGGCGGCGGTCGAACGGCCATGCGGCTGAACTTCTCCTTCCCATCCGAGGACCAGATCCGGGAAGGAATCGAGCGCCTGGCCCGGGTGGTCCGCCGCCACCTGCCGGCCGCCCGGCCCGGAGGCGCCTGAGAGCCGGGCGCAGAGCGCGGCCAGGGTGGCGACGGGCTAGGGGCGAAAGACGTGCCGGTCCACCCGGGCCGCCCGGCGGATGGCCGGGGCCAGGTCCCGGGCGACCACCACGGTGATGTCCGGGCGACCGGACTCCTGACGGGTCACGATCCCGGGACCCAGCAGATCCGCCAGCGCCTGCGCCACCTCGGGATGGTTCGAGCGGTCCACGATCTCGGTGCGGGCCGCGGGAGGCGCCGTTCCCACGCGCACCACGCGGAAGCCCAGACGCTCCAGGCGCGCGGCGGTATCCCGGGCCAGCCCCGGCAGCCCGCTGGCGTTGAGGACCTCCACCGTCGTCGCCGCCAGCACCCGGGGGTCCACTCCCAGGAACATCTCCGCCACCAGCGCCCGGGTCGCCGCGGGGTCGTGGAAGACGTACACCGGTCCCACCTGACCCGGCACGGTGGCGGTGTGAAGGGCGTCGGGGGGGAGGCGGAGGGCGAACAGGCCCAGGGCCACCAGTTCCCGCAGGGAGAGGTTGGTCTGGGTGTAGCGCGAGGCGGCCTGCACCAGCCGCGGGGCGGCGCCCAGCGCCCGCGGCGAGCGGAGGTGGTCGATGATGGCCCGCAGTACCTGCTGCTGCCGGCGGACGCGACCGATGTCCCCCTCAGGGTCGTGGCGGAAGCGGATGTAGTGCATGGCCTGCTCTCCGCTCAGGCGCTGGCGGCCGCGGCGCAGGTTGATGTACAGCCCGGCCCACCGATCGGTGTAGGTCATGTCTTTCTCCACGTCCACCTCGATGCCCCCGAGGGCGTCGATGAGCCGGGCAAAGGACTGCGGTCCCAGCTTCACGTAGTAGTGGACCGGCACCCCCAGGAACTCCTCGACGGTGCGGATGGTCAGGGCCGGTCCTCCGAAGGCGTAGGCCGCATTGATCTTGGCCTCCCCCACGCCGGGGATGGTGACCAGGGTATCCCGGGGAATGGACAGCACGCTGACGCGCCGCCGCAACGGGTCGAATCCCACCAGCATCAGAGTGTCCGAACGCGCCACCGGCACGATCTGCCGGCGGGTGTCCAGCGTGACGTCCACCCCGATCACCAGGACCGTGGTGCGCCGCGCCAGGCGCGCCGGCCAGGCGACCGGGCTGTGCCGGGGAGGGCTCACCGCCGCACCCCCCAGCGGTCCCTGAGGCCCGGTGGCGGCCAGGAGCAGACCCACCACCAGGCCGGCCAGGACCGCCGGCAGGCCCAGGGCCGCCCACCGGGCGTACCGCCACCATCCGGGCGCCGCGGAGGGCGGGCGAGGCGGAGGGGAAGAGGGGCGAACGGGATGTCTCTCCATGGCCCGAAGCGGCAGCCGTCGCCACCGCGCGGTGCGGGCTCCGGAGCCGTTCCCGGAGCCCGCACGGACCTGCAGCACACCTCATGATAGGACATTCCCGGCACACGGGCAACGCGCCCGCCCGGCCCGGAGGAGTTTGCGGGGCCCGCACCTAACCCCACCCTCAGACAGATCGGGCCTCGGGCAGGAGGACAGTTCCATCGGCGCTGCCAGTGTCTCCGTGTCGGCGGTTGCCCGGCTCCCGCGGGCCGGCGCCGGCGCGGGTGGTGTGCGCGCTCACGGTCCGGCCATCCTCTCCTGGTTCCTGCCGCCCTCTGCCTGCCGCGCAGTCCCTGCCCGCCCCGAGGATCGCGGACCGCGCCGGCGGCGCGACCGCCGGGGGAAGGAGGGAGGCCGGTGAAGGAACTGCGGCTGCACGCCTATGCCAAGATCAACCTGACCCTGGACGTGCTGGGCGAACGCAGCGACGGATACCACGACGTGGAGACCGTCCTGCACACCATCGCCCTCCACGACGTCCTGATCCTGCGGGAAGCGGGGGAGGGCGTGGACGTGGTGGTGCACGACGGGGATGTCCCCTCCGACCACCGCAACCTGGTGGTGCGGGCCGCCCAGCTGGTGCGGGAGACGTTCCGGGTGGATCGCGGCGTGCAGATCGAACTCATCAAGCGCATCCCCGCAGCCGCGGGCCTGGGCGGGGGCAGCGCCGACGCGGCGGTGACGCTGCTGGGGCTGGCGCAGATGTGGAAGTTGCGCCTGGACGGCCGCGCCCTGTCCGCCCTGGCCGTCCGCCTGGGGTCGGACGTGCCCTTCTTCCTGGAGGGCGGGGCGGCGCTGGCCCGGGGACGCGGCGAGATCCTGGAGCCCCTGCCCCCCCTGCCCTCCACCTGGGTGGTCCTGGGCCGCCCGCAGATCCCCGTGGCCACCGAGTGGGCGTACCGCCAGCTGCGCGCGGCCGCCGTCACGGCCCGTCCGGACACGCGGGCGATGGTGGAGGCCCTGCGCCAGGAGGACGTGCGCCGGGTCGGCCGGCTGCTGTGCAACGTGTTCGAGGACGTGGTGGGGCCGGCGTACCCGGTGATCCGGGAGATCAAGCGCATCATCCTCTCCGGAGAGGCCTACGGCGCGGCGCTGTCCGGAACCGGGCCCACCGTCTACGGGCTGATGGCGAACGAGGCGGCCGCCCGCAAGGTGGCCGACGACCTGGCCGCTGTGCCCGACGTGGATGTCATCGTCACCCGGACCTTTGCCGAAGCCCGCTGACGGACCCCACCCCCAGACGGACGCCATCGTCCTGGCCGGAGGCGGGGCGGAACCGGGCCTGCCCCCGGACCTGCCCAACAAAGCCTTCCTGCCGGTGGGGGGCCGTCCACTGCTGGCCCACGTCCTGGATGCCCTGCGGGCCAGCGCCGCCATTGCGCGCATCGCGGTGGCGGGCCCTCCGGACGTGCGCCCCTGGCTGCCCGCGGGGGTCCTGCACGTGCCCGACAGCGGGTCGCTGATGGCGAACGTGGTGGCCGCCCTGCGGGCGCTGGGGTCGGAGGAGCCGGTCCTGGTGGTGGCCTCCGACATCCCGCTGCTCACCCCCGAGGCGCTGGAGGAGTTCCTGGCCGCCTGCCGGGCGTCTCCCGCCGACTTCCACTACGCCATCGTGCCGCGGGAGGCGATGGAACGGGTTTTCCCGGGCGCCCAGAAAACCTACGTGACGGTGGCGGACGGGACCTTCACCGGCGGCAGCCTCATGCTGGTGCGGCCCCAGGTGATCGAACGGGTGCGGCCGCTGGTGGAGCGCCTCCTGGCGGCCCGCAAGAAGCCCTGGCTGCTGGCGCAGGCGTTCGGGTGGTCCGTGGTCCTGAAGTTCGCCTCGGGCCGGCTGACCATCGCCGAGATGATGGACCGGGTGGCCGACCTCGCCGGGATTGCCGCCCGCGCGGTCATCATGCAGCGGCCGGAGGTGGCGCTGGATGTGGACGCCGGCAAGCCCCACAACCTCGCCCTGATCACCCGGGCGCTGGATCGGACGGGAGGGTAGGCGGCCGTGACCCGCCGCGCCCGCCGCGGCCGCCTGCGCCGGGGGGAGAGGATGGTGGTGATGGCCCACCACCTGTTCCACGCTCCCCGCCGGCTGTTTTCCCTGGGTGCCTTCGGAGAGATGCTGGATGCCGCCAAGTCCACCATCAGCGAGGACCTGGCGTTCATGCGCGCCGCGCTGGAACGGTTCCAGCTGGGCACGGTGGAGACGCTGCCGGGCGCCGCGGGAGGGGTCCGGTACGTCCCGTGGCGGGGGAAGGAGGCGGTGCGGGCCCTGGTGGAGGAGGTCTGCCAGCGGCTGCGGGACCCCTCCCGCCTGCTGCCGGGAGGGTTCCTCTACACGGCCGACATTGTGGCCACGCCGCGGTACGCCGCCGCCCTGGGCGAGGCACTGGCGGGCTTCTTCGAGGACTCCCGGCCGGATGTGGTCCTGACCATGGAGGTCAAGGGCATTCCGCTGGCCCTGATGGTGGCCCGCGCGTTCGATGTCCCCCTGGTGATCGCCCGCCGGGGGGCGCACGTCACCGACGGGCCGGCGGTCAGCGTGAACTACGTGTCGGGTTCGTCCCGCCTGGTGCAGTCCATGACCTTGCCCCTGCGGGCGGTCCCGCCGGGCGCGCGGGTCCTGTTCGTGGACGACTTCCTGCGCGGTGGGGGAACCGCGCGGGGGGTCCACGACCTGATGCGCGAGGTCCGGGCCGAGGTGGTGGGCGTGGGGGTGCTGGTGGAAGCCGCCGTGCCCCGCCCGAAGATGGTGGACCGCTACGTCTCCCTCATCGAGTTCGCCGGCGCCGGCCCCGGCGGGGAGGTGCTGGTCTCTCCCAGCCGGTGGGTCCGGGCGGGACCGCCGTAGCCGGCGGTCGCGGTGGTCGCCCTGGCTTGCTCCCTGGCGGGGTCCGTGCTAGCCTGATGACAGCATGCACTTGCTTGCAGACCCCGACCCCACCCGGGCCCGGCTGCTGCGGGCGGGGCTGGCGCTGCTGGCCGAGCGCGGGTACCGGGGCGCCACCACCCGGGAGATTGCCCGCCGGGCGGGGGTCAACGAGGTCACCCTGTTCCGCCACTTCGGGGGCAAGGACGCCCTGTTGCGGGCCGCCCTCCAGCGCCTCAGCCCGCCGCTGGACGCCCTGGTGCCCTCCCCGGGCCCGGACGTGGCCGCCGACCTGCGGGCGCTGGCGCGCAACTACCTGCGCCTGATCGAGGAGAACCAGGGGCTGATCCTGCGGCTGCTGCCCGAGCTGCTGCGCACCCGTTCGCTGCGGGGGGATCGGCCGCCGGAAGGATTCGCCCGCACCCTCGGCGCCGTCGTCGCCTTCTTCCGGGAGCACCAGAGCCGCGGGTCGCTGGGCGGCGGCGAGTCTCCGGCCCAGATGGCCCTGGCGTTTTTGGGGCCGCTGATGGCGCGCCTGCTGCTGGGAGAGGCCCTGGGGGTGCGGGTCGCCCTGGACGTGCCGGCTTACGTGCGGGGCTACCTGCAGGGTCGGGGCGCGGCCCGGGCTCAGCCTGGGGGGAGGCGCCCCCGAGTGGCGAGGGATGCCATCAAGGCAGATCGGTGAGGGGGGAGCGCTGTGACCGGTCGCTGGATGTCCGTCGTCGGGGCTGTCGTCTGCGTGGCCATTGCCGCGCCTGCGGCTCGCTCCCAGCCCGTGCAGCGGCTGACGGTGCAGCAGGCGGTGGACCTGGCCCTCCGGCAGAACCCGCAGGTGCAGGTGGCGGCCTTTGATGTCGCCATCGCCCGGGCGCAGCTGGCCCAGGCCCGCGCCGGGACGGCGGTGCAGGTCAGCGTCCAGGGCAGCTACACGCGCACTCAGGAGCAGGAGCCGATCGTATTTGGTTCCCTCACCCTGCCGCCCCCCTCGCCCAACGTCTACGACGCGCGGCTGGTGGCTCAGTACCCCCTGGCCACCGGCGGGCGCGTCGAGGCCCAGATCGCCGTCGCCGAGGCCAACCTGCGGGGCGCCGAGGCCGCTCTGCAGCGCGTCCGCCAGCAGGTGGTCTTCAGTGTGCGGCAGGCCTACTACCAGGTGCTGCTGGCGCAGGCCGGCGAGGCGGCGGCCGAGCGGGGACTGGCCCAGGCCACCGAGAACCTGCGGGTGGCGCGGGCGCGGGTGGCGGCGGGCGTGTCTCCGAGGTTCGACGAGGTGCAGGCCGAGGTGGCCGTCGCCAGCGCCCGGCAGGCTCTGGTGCGCGCGCGCAACGGCGTCGCCCAGGCACGGCAGGCGCTCAACGCCGCGCTGAACCAGCCCCTGGACACGCCGCTGGAGCTCGTGGACGGGTTCGCCACCGAGCCGGTCCAGACCCCGCTGGCGCAGCTGGTGGCGCGGGCCCTTCTGGTGCGCCCCGAACTGGCGGAACTGGCGGCGCGCCGGGATGCCGCCCGGGCCGCCGTCGAGGTGGCCGCCAGCGGAGGTCGGATCTCCCTGGTCCTGTCGGGGGCCTACGTCTACTCCAACACGGGAGCTCTGGGGCCCGGCACCGACTTCGGCACCACGTGGAGCGTCACCCTGGCGGCCACCCTGGCCGTCGCCGACGGCGGTCTGACCCAGCAGCGGGTCGTCGAGGCCCAGCAGCGGCTGGCCCAGCTGGAGGCGGCTCTGGGTCAGCAGCGTCAGGGCATCGAGGTGGAGGTCCGCCAGGCGTACCTGTCCCTGGAGTCGGCGCGCGAGGAGCTGGCGGGAGCCGATGCGCTCGTGGCCCAGGCGGTCGAGGCGCTGCGGATCGCCCAGGTCCGGTTTGCGGCGGGGGTGGGAACCGCGCTGGAGGTCATCAGCGCCCAGGCCTCCCTGTCCCAGGCGGAGGCGGCCCGCGCCCAGGCCCAGTTCGCCTACAGCGTGGCGCGGGCGCAGCTGGAACGGGCGGTCGGAGAGGCGGTGCGGTAGTGGCTTACCGGCGGGGTGTCGCTCTGACGGCGGCGGTCCTCGTGGCGGCGCTGGCCGCGTGGGGGGCGGCGGCCTGGCGGCGGGGGCCTTCGCCTGACGCGGTGCGGGCATCGGGCATCATCGAGGCGGACCAGGTCACCGTCGCCAGCAAGGTGGCCGGGCGCATCGCCTCCCTGGAGGTGGACGAGGGCGACGCGGTGCGGGCCGGTCAGGTGGTGGTCGCCTTGGACAGCCGCGAGGCGGACGCGCAGCTGCAGCAGGCCCGGGCGGCGCTGGAGGCGGCCCGGGCGCGGCTGGCTCAGGCGCAGGCGGCCCTGGTCCTGCAGCAGCGACAGGTGGACGCCTCTGTGGCCCAGGCCCGGGCGGCGCTGGAGGCGGCCCGGGCGCGGGTGCCGCAGGCCGAGCAGGCCGAGGCGCTGACGGCCTCCCAGGTGGACCTGGCGGTGGCGCAGGCCCGGGCGGCGCTGGAGGCGGCCCGGGCGACCGCGCGGTCGGCGGAGGCGGCGTGGCGTCGGGCCGAAGACGACCTGGCCCGGCTGGAGCCGCTGTTCCGGGACGGGGCCGTCAGCGCCCAGCAGGTGGAGGCGGCGCGGGCCGCCCGGGATGCGGCGCGGGCGCAGTACGAGGCGGCCGCGCAGGCCGCGCAGCAGGCCGAGGCGGCGCTGCGCCTGGCCGAGGCCAACCGCCAGCTGGTGGCCATCCGCGGCCGCGACGTGGAGGCCGCCCGGGCGCAGGTGCGCCAGGCGGAGGCCGCCGTCGCCGCCGCCCGGGCCGGCCAGGCGGCCATCAGTCAGAGACGGGCCGACGTGCAGGCGGCGGCGGCGCAGGTGGCGCAGGCCGAGGCCACGGTGCGGTTGCTGCAGACCCAGCGCGACACCCTGGTGATCCGTTCACCCCTGGCCGGCGTGGTGCTGGTCCGCCACGCCCGCGCCGGCGAGGTGGTCACCCCCGGGACTCCCATCCTCACCGTCGGCACCCTGGACCAGCTGCGGCTCCGGCTCTACCTGCCCTTGCCGCAGCTGGGCCGGGTCGCCGTCGGCCAGCGGGTCGAGGTGACCACCGACGCCTTTCCGGGACGCGTGTTCGCGGGCACCGTGACCGAGATCAGCCAGCAGGCCGAGTTCACGCCCCGCAACGTCCAGACTCCCGAGGAGCGGGTCAAGATGGTATTCGCGGTCACGGTGACCCTGCCCAACCCCGACCACCTGCTCAAGCCCGGGATGCCGGCCGATGCGGTCATCCAGACGCGGGGGCGCGGCCCCGCAGACACGCGCTCTCTTACGTTGAAGGTCCAAGGGTGAAGGTACGCGATTGGTGAGGGAGATGCCATGGGGGCCATCGTCGCCCGCGGTCTGACCAAGCGCTACGGATCGTCGGTGGCCGTGGACGGCGTGTCCCTGGAGGTCCGGCAGGGCGAGGTGGTCGGCCTGCTGGGTCCGGACGGGGCGGGCAAGACCACGCTGCTGCGGATGCTGTGCGCGGTCCTGTCCCCGGACGCCGGCACGGCGCAGGTGGCCGGCGCCGACACCCGCGAGGCGCCGGAGCAGGTCAAGGCCCGCATCGGCTACATGCCGCAGGCGTTCGCCCTGTACGACGACCTCACGGTCCGGGAGAACCTGCGCTTCGTCGCCGAGATGTTCGGGGTTCCCCGGGCGCTGATTGGCCCGCGGATGGACCGGCTGCTGGCCGCCGGACGGCTGCAGGCCGCCGCGGACCGCCTGGCCGGCCACCTCTCCGGGGGGATGCGCCAGAAGCTGGCCCTGGCAGCGACGGTGATGCACGAGCCGGAGGTGCTGGTTCTGGACGAGCCGACCACGGGCGTGGACCCGGTGTCCCGGCGTGAGTTCTGGGAGATCCTCTACGACCTGAACCGGCAGGGCAAGACGATTCTGGTCGCCACCCCCTACATGGACGAGGCCGAACGGTGCGCCCGGGTGGCGCTGATGCACCAGGGCCGTCTCCTGGCGGTGGAGGCTCCCCGCACCCTGCGCGCCCGCATGCCGGGCGTGATCCTGGAGGTCGTGGCCGCGCCCCGCCGGGCCGCCCTCCAGCGCGCGCGCGAGCTCCCCGGGGTGATCAGGGCGCACCTGTTCGGCCATGCCCTGCACGCGGTCGTCTCCCGCGACGCCGACGGCCCGCGCCTGCGCGAGGCCCTGACGGCTCAGGGGATCGTCGTGGAGAGCGTGCGGGCCGTGGAGCCGTCTTTGGAGGACGTCTTCGTGGCCCTGCTGGCCACCCACCCCGACCATGACGACACCCGCCATTGAGGCTGCCGGCCTGACCCGCCGTTTTGGCGACGTCGTGGCCGTGGACCACATCGACCTGGTCGTCCCGCGCGGCGAAGTGTTCGGGTTCCTGGGCCCCAACGGTGCCGGGAAGACCACCACCATCCGGATGCTGTGCGGGCTGCTGGCCCCCTCCGCAGGGACCGTCCGGGTCCTGGGGGTGGACGTGACGCGGCACCCCGAGGCGGTGAGGTCGCGCATCGGCTACATGGTGCAGCGCGGGCCCCAGTACGCCGACCTGACGGTGGAGGAACTGCTGCACTTCTACGCCCGGATCTACGGCCTGCCCGGCCCCGAGCGGCGGCGCAAGGTGTCCGGGTGGATCCAGCGGGCCAGCCTGGCGGGGCGGGAGCGGCAGCTGGTGGGGACCCTCTCGGGAGGCTGGCGCCAGCGCCTGGCCCTGGGGTGCGCCGTGCTGCACCACCCCGACCTCCTCCTGCTGGATGAGCCCACGTCCGGGACCGATCCGGTGCAGCGGCGGGAGTTCTGGGACCTGATCTACCGCTTTGCCGACGAGGGCACCACGGTGCTGGTCACTACCCACTACATGGACGAGGCCGAGCACTGCACCACCCTGGCGTTCATCCACGGCGGCCGCATCATCGCCCAGGGGCCTCCCGCCGAGATCCGGCGGCGTGTCCTGGGGGAGGGCGTGGTGGAGGTGGTGGCCGAGCCCTGGCAGGAGGCCCTCCGGGTCCTCCGGTCCTGGCCGGGAGCCCGCAGCGCGGCCCTGTACGGGACGGCGGTGCACCTGGTGGCCGACGACCCGCGGCGGGCGGCGGCGGACGTCCCGGAGATTCTCCGCGCCCGCGGGGTGCGGGTGCACCGGGTGGAGGTGCGTCCGGCGTCGCTGGAGGACGTCTTCGTCCTGCTGATGAGCCCGGACAGATCGGGAGGATGACGCCATGTCCCGGCGCCTGACGGCGATGATCGTCAAGGAATTCATCCAGCTGGTGCGGGACCGGCGCACCCTGGCCATGGCGGTCCTCATGCCGGTGATCCAGCTGCTGCTGTTCGGCTACGCGGTGACCACCGACGTGGAGAGGCTGCCGACCCTGGTGGTGGACTACTCCCAGTCGGCGGAGAGCCGCACGCTGGTGCAGCGGTTTGTCAACTCCCGCTACTTCCAGGTCCGGGGCGCCACCTCGAGCGTGGCGGAGGTGCAGCGGGCGATCGACCGGGGCGCCGCCCGGGTGGGGATCGTCATCCCGCCCGAGTTCGCGCGCCACCTGCGGGGGGGCCGGCCCACCTCCATCCAGGTGATCGTGGACGCCAGCGATCCGCTGGTGGCCCGCAGCGCGCTGACGACCGCGGAGGCGATCGGCCAGATCGTCTCGCTGGAGATCGCCCGCGGGGTCCTGGGCCGGGCCGGCATCGCCGTCCAGGGCGTCCCCCTGGAGGTGCGCACCCGCGCGTGGTACAACCCGGACCTGCGCAGCACCAACTTCATGGTGCCCGGGCTGCTGGCGGTGATCCTGCAGATGCTGACCATGATGTTCACGGCCCTGGCCATCGTGCGGGAGAGGGAGCTGGGCACCCTGGAGCAGCTGGTGGCGACGCCCATCCGGCGGGGCGAGCTGATGCTGGGGAAGATCCTGCCCTACGTGGTCCTGGGCTACGTGGACATCACGCTGGCGCTGCTCATCGCCGCCCTGTGGTTCCGGGTGCCCGTCCACGGCAGCCTGCTGCTGCTGTACGGGCTGACGCTGATCTTCTACATGACGACCCTGGGGCAGGGGATCCTGGTCTCCACCGTGTCCCAGACCCAGCGCCAGGCGATGCAGGCGTCGTTCTTCATCTTCCTGCCCACCCTGCTGCTGTCGGGCTTCATGTTCCCCCGGGAGGGCATGCCGCCGGTGGTCCAGGGGATCGGTTACCTGCTTCCCCTGACGTACTTCCTGATCATCGTGCGGGGGATCATTCTCAAGGGCATCGGCCTGGCCGACCTCCTTCCCCAGATCCTGCCCCTGGCGGCTCTCGCCGTGGTGTTCTTCACCGCCAGCGTGGTCCGCTTCCAGAAGCGCCTGGACTGACGCCGCCGCCCGGCCTTTCTCTCTCATTCCCTCCCCTGTATGCTGGAGCCGGAGCACGGGGATGAGAGGGGACACGAGCCCGCTGCGGCGCTGCCGGGCCGTCCTGTTCGACCTGGATGGCACCCTGCTGGATTCCCTGGACGCCCATTACCGGGTCTACCGGCGGGTGTGCGCCCGGATGGGGGTGGCATTCGACGAGGAGCTGTACCGGCGCCACTACTCGCCCAACTGGTACCTGTTTTACGAGCGTCTGGGCCTGCCCCGGGACCGCTGGGCGGAGGCGGACCGGCTGTGGCTGGAGCACTACGCCCAGGAGACGGTCAGCCCCCGGCCGGGCGCGGATCGCGCGCTGAGAGCCCTGCGGGCGGCGGGGCGGGCGGTGGGACTGGTCACCTCCGGAGATCGGTCGCGGGTGGAACGCGACCTGATCCGCGCCGGGTGGCAGGGGGTGTTCGACGTCGTGGTGTGCGGCGGGGACACCGCAGAGCGCAAGCCCCACCCGGCCCCGCTGCGGCGCGCCCTGGCCCGCCTGGGCGTGGCCGCGGAGGCGGCGGCCTACGTGGGCGACACGCTGGAGGACGTGCTCATGGGCAGACAGGCGGGGACGGTCACCGTCGCGGTGGCGGGCGGCTTCGCGGCCGCCGAGGCCCTGGCCGCATCCGGCGCGGACGTGGTCCTGCCCGACCTCGACGCGCTGGCCGCGCTGCTGTAGCGGGGACACGTGCAGACGCGACCTGCCAACCCGCCGACGAGTTCCCTCTCCCTCCGGGAGAGGGCGGGGTGAGGGAGCCTGCCGGTGTACTCCGGGATCACAGATCCCGGATCCCGCGGTCAGGCCCCCGGTCCCGCCGCCACCTTCACCCGCGGGCCGTCGGCGCGGTTCAGGGCCGCAAGGACCAGGGGCACGCAGGCCCCCAGCACCGCCACCAGGCCCATCACGTCGTAGCCGGCGGCGGCAAAGACCACGCCGCTGCCGGCGCTCCCCGCCGCCGACGCCAGGCCGATGAGCAGGTCGTTCAGCCCCTGGGTCCGCGCCCGTTCGCCGGGGGAGAGCTGGTCGGCCAGCAGCGTGGAGCCGCCCACATAGCAGAAGTTCCACCCCACTCCCAGCAGGAAGAGGGCCACCGCCATCGGCAGCACCCGGGGCGACAGCGTCGCGGCCAGCGCCGCCAGGATCAACCCCGCCGCGCCGGCCAGGATCACCGGTCCCCGCCCCACGCGGTCCGCCAGGCGGCCGGAGATCACCGAGAAGGCATACATGCCGACCACGTGGGCGGAGATGACGACGGAGATGCTGGTCACGGCGTGGCGGTGCTCCCGCATGTGCAGGGGGGTGATGACCATCAGCATGACCATCACCAGCTGGCCGAACACCATGGCGGTCGTGGCCACCTGGACTCCCGGCGCGCTGGAGATCTCGCGGAGGCGGCGCCCTCCGGAGCCCGCGGCGGGATCCGAGGACCCGCCGGCGAGGGCGCGGGCCAGGTCCCGGGGCTCCGGGCGCAGACCCAGGAAGACCACCGCACCGCCCGCCAGGAACAGGAGGGCACACGCCGCATAGGGGCCGGACAGCTCGTCCAGCCCGGCGTGCGCGGCCAGGCGGCTCGCCGGCCCCGCCATCAGCGGCCCGAGGACCGCCCCCAGCGTGCCGCCCAGGACCACGGTGGACAGTGCCCGCCCCCGCTGGTCTGGCGGGTGGACCTCCGCCGCGACGAAGCGCGACAGCTGGACCGCCGACACGGCCGCGCCCAGCAGGACGCCGCCAGCGAGGAACAGGCCAAACGAGCGCGACAGGATCGCCCACCCCGCCGCCGCCGAGCCCGCCACCCCCAGCAGCATGCCCAGCAGCAGCACACCGCGGCGGCCCAGCGGGTCCATCAGGCGCCCCCAGCCCAGGGCGGCCGCGGCCGCGCCCACCTGGTAGCCCGTGGCCGGCACGCCCGCCCAGGACGGGTGCCCGCTCAGACGTGCGCCGGCGATGGCCACGATGGGAAACACGGCCACCACCGCCGCCGAGCCGAGGCTCTGGGCGGCGAACAGGGTCCGGGCGATCCGGCGGGAGGCGGTGAGATCGTTGGACATGGACTCCCCGGGCGAGGGACGGCGTGGGTTTCGACGTGCCCCCTCCGGCGACCTGCCCTTGGGGCGCAGGGAATCCGGCTCAGGTTGACCCGGGGGGTCGCCACGGTATAATGAAGGGTGCGACGCGGGGTGGAGCAGCCAGGTAGCTCGTCGGGCTCATAACCCGAAGGTCGGCGGTTCAAATCCGCCCCCCGCTACCATGGGAGCGCAGACAGGGCGCGGGGATCCGCGTCCTGTCTGCGCGTCAGACCCTCTGACCGCGAAGCCGGGGAACGGCCCCGGTCAGGGTCCGGCAAGCCCGGCCAGGGCGGAGTCAAAGCGTTCGCGTTCCCGCTGGACCCGGATGCGCTCCTCGCTCCACCGCGCCCGGGCGGGCTCCAGCCCGAGGTTCCCCGGGGCCCCCTCGGAGGACCGCCGCGCCAGGGCCGCAGCCAGGTCGGCGGGACGTTCCACAGGTGCTGCCCCCGTGGCGACCTGCCGGTAGGCGTCGCGGAAGGGCACGCCCGCAGCCGCCAGCTGGAGCGCCGCGTCCGCGGCGAAGATCTCGGGGGTGCAGGCGGCTGCCAGGCGCTCGGGATCGGGCGTGGTGTGGGCCACCGTGAGGGCCATGACGTTCAGGCAGGCGGTCACCGTCTCCAGCCCCTCCATGAGCGGCCGTTTCGTCTCCTGCAGGTCGCCGTTGTAGCCCGACGGGCAGCCGGCCACGATGGCCCCCACCTGCGCCTGCAGCCCGATCGCCCACCGGCAGCGCGCCCGCACCAGCTCCACCGCATCCAGGTTGCGTTTCTGGGGCATGAGGGAGGATCCGGTGACCATCTCCTGGGCCACGCGGAAGAAGCCGAACTCTCTGGTGGTGAAGAGCAGCAGGTCCTCGGCCAGCTTGGCCAGATCCACCGCCACCTGCGCCGCCGCCTGCAGGGCGGCCAGCTCGAACTTCCCACGGCTGTTCTGCACGTAGAGGACGTTGGGTTGCACCCGGCGGAATCCCAGCAGGCGCGCTGCGTACGCCCGGTCCAGCGGGAGGGGCACCCCATAGCCGGCCGCCGACCCCAGGGGCGACTGGTCGTTCAGGCGATACGCCGCGTCGCACAGCGTCAGGTCGTCCAACAGGGCCTCGACGAAGGCCCCCGCCCACAGGCCCACCGAGGACAGCATGGCCCGCTGCATGTGGGTGTAGCCGGGCATGGGGAGGTCGCGGTGGCGGGCGGCGAAATCCAGCAGTGCCCCGGCGCACCCGAGGACGGCGTCCTGGAGGTCGAGCAGTGCCCGCTTGGTGTACAGCCGCAGGTCCACCAGCACCTGGTCGTTGCGCGAGCGTCCCGTGTGCAGCTTCTTCCCCAGGTCGCCCAGGCGCTCGACCAGCAGTCCCTCAACCCTGGTGTGAATGTCCTCGTCCTGCACGGTGAGGGCCAGCCGCCCCTCGCGGGCTTCGCCCAGGAGCGCGCGCAGAGCCTCCTCCAGGCGCGCCGCCTCCTCGCGGGTGAGGACGCCGATGTGGCCGAGCATGCGGGCGTGGGCGATGGACCCCAGCAGGTCGGCCCACGCCAGGCGCTGGTCCAGCCAGACATCGTCCCCCACCTCGAAGCGCTCGATCGCCTCGTGCAGGCGGTAGCCCTTTTCCCACAGTTTGCCCATGCGCGTCCTCCTGCGGGACGGCGGGCCCCTCAGGCCTTCGCCCGCGCCCGCCGCAGGGCCAGCACCTGATAGGGCAGCCCGCGGATCTGCGCCGCCGGGCCGCACAGGCGCTGGTCGAAGCCTCCCGTGGCGATGGAGCGCAGTTCGGGGGCAAACAGAGACTGACGGGACGCCCGCGCCACCACCTCCATGCTGCCCTTGTACAGCCGCAGCGACACCTCCCCCTCCACGACCTCCTGCGAGCGGCCGATGAAGGCATCCAGGTCCGCTCTCAGCGGATGGAACCAGTCGCCGTGGTAGACGAGGGCCGCCCAGGCCTGGTCGATCCCGCGTTTGAACTGCACCTCCTCCTTGGTCAGGGTGAGCTGCTCCAGGTCGCGGTGGGCCCGCAGGACGACGGTGGCCGCCGGCGCCTCATAGACTTCGCGCGACTTCAGACCCATGATGCCGTCTTCGAGGATGTCGATGCGGCCAATGCCGTACCCGCCGGCCAGGACGTTCAGGGCATCCACGAGGTCTGCCAGAGCCATGGGCGTCCCGTTCAGGGCCACGGGGATGCCCCCTGTGAACGTCAGGGTGACGGTGGCGGGCCTGTCGGGGGCCCGCTCGGGCGGCACGTACCACCGCCACACGGCGTCGGGGATCGGGGTGTCCAGCCCCAGGCCCCCGCTGGCGATGGAGCGGCACCACAGCGTCTTGTCGTCCCCGCCGGGGATGGGCTCGTCGACCGGAATCCCGAAATGGGCGCACAGCGCCCGCTCCTCGGTACGGGTGAGATCGAGGTCGCGCACGGGCACGAGGATGGGCAGCCCCGGCGCGAAGAGGGTGAAGACATTGTGCATGCGGTACTGGTCATTGCCCTTGCCGCTGGAGCCTTCGGCCAGGCCGTCGCACCCCAGGGCCACCGCCTGCTCGGCCACGAGGCGGGCAATCAGCTGGCGGGTCATCGCCGTCGCCACCGGGTAGCCCAGGTAGTCGGCGTTGGCGCGGATGGCCGGGGCCAGCCAGTCGCGCGCGAACTCCTCCCGCGCGTCGATGACGCGCGGGGTGATCCCCAGCACGGCAGCCGTGCGCGCGGCCGCGTCCAGCTCGTCGGCGCCCTGGCCCACGTCCACGGTGATGGGCACGACCTCCTCGACCCCGTACACCTCCCGCAGGAGGGCGACGCACAGGGAGGAGTCCAGCCCGCCGGAATAGGCGAGGGCCACCCGCCGCACCCGCGGCGCGCGCTGCACGGTGGTCAGTTTTTCCAGGGGGACGGCCCGCGCCATGGGACACCTCTCCTCTCCGTGGTGGTATTGCGAATTATTATGCGAATACCGGAATAAAATTGCAACCTCCCCGAGAGAGGCTCGCCCGCGGGGTGGCTGGGCCGGGGGTTTCAGGCCGGGCGACCGCCGGCCCGGTGGTTCCCGGGGGCGATCGCGGGGGAGGGCCCGGGGGCGGGGCGGTCGACTCCGTCCTGCCATCCTCCGGCCCCGCCGCGTGCGGCGGACGATCCGGGCAGCGTCTTGACACGCCGGCTGCCCGCTTGCTAGTGTCGGGCCACACCCGGTCCGGCCGCGCCGGCGGGTGGCAGGAGCGCGCCTAGGGTTCCACGGCTCCCACACGGGCCGGTCGGTCCGAGCGGCGCGGGCGGTGCACCGACCACCGCTACACCGTCGGGACAAAAGCCTGAGGGACAGGTCCTCGCGATCGGTCCCTCAGGCTTTTCGCATGGGGAGGAGACGCGGATGGTCCGGCGGATCGCCGTGTACGATACTACCCTGCGGGACGGCACCCAGGGCGCCGGGATCGCGTTTTCGGCCGACGACAAGATCCGCATCGCCCGGCTGCTGGACGAGCTGGGCGTGGACTACATCGAAGGAGGCTGGCCGGGCAGCAACCCCAAGGACCTGGCGTTCTTCGCCCGCGCCCGGGACCTGCGGTGGTCCCGCGCCCGGGTGGTGGCATTCGGCAGCACCCGGCGCCCGGGCCTGCGAGCCGAGGATGACGCCAACCTGACGATGCTGCTGGAGGCGGGCACGCCCGCGGTGGCCCTGTTCGGGAAGAGCTGGGACCTCCACGTGACCCGCGCCCTGCGCACCACCCTGGAGGAGAACCTGCGGATGATCGCCGAGTCGGTGGCCTACCTTACGCGCGCCGGGCGGGAGGTGATCTACGACGCCGAGCATTTCTTTGACGGCCTGCGGGCCAACCCCGACTACGCCCTGGCCACCCTGCGGGCGGCGCGAGCGGCCGGAGCCGCTGTCCTGGTGCTGTGCGACACCAACGGCGGCAGCCTCCCGGAGGACATTCGCGCCGGGGTGGAGCGCGTGCTCCGGGAGGTGGGCGGCCCGGTGGGCATCCACACCCACAACGACGGCGAGCTGGCCGTGGCCAACACCCTGGCGGCGGTGCAGGCGGGGGCGGTGCACGTGCAGGGGACCATCAACGGCTACGGCGAACGCTGCGGCAACGCCAACCTGTGTTCGGTGATCCCCAACCTGCAGCTGAAGATGGGCTACGCCTGCCTGCCGGAGGCCTCCCTGGCGCGCCTCACGGACGTCTCCCGGGTGGTCAGCGAGCTGGCCAACCGTGCCCCCGACGACCAGCAGCCCTTCGTCGGCCGCAACGCCTTCGCCCACAAGGGGGGCGTCCACGTGAGCGCCGTCGTGGCCGACCCGGCCACCTACGAGCACATCGACCCCGCCCGGGTGGGCAACCGTCGCCGCGTGGTCGTCTCGGACCTGTCGGGGCAGGCCACGGTCCTGTACAAGGCCGCCGAGGTGGGCATCCCCCTGGACCGCTCACGGCCCGAGGTGAAGGAGATCCTGGCCCGGCTGAAGCAGCTGGAGCACGAAGGGTACCAGTTCGAGGGGGCGGAGGCGTCCTTTGAGCTCATCATGCGGCGGCTGCTGGGCACCCACCGCCCGCTGTTCACGCTGCACTGGTTCCAGGTGACGGTCAGCGGCTCCGGCGATGGCGCGCGGGCCGAGGCCACCGTCAAGCTGTCGGTGGAAGGGGTGACCGAGCACACCGCCGCCGACGGCAACGGTCCCGTGCACGCCCTGGACCGCGCGCTGCGCAAGGCCCTGGACCGGTTCTACCCGGAACTGCGGTCCATCCGGCTGACCGACTACAAGGTGCGCGTCCTCAACGCCGAGGCGGCCACGGCGGCCCGGGTGCGGGTGCTGATTGAGTCCACCGACGGCGAGCGGACCTGGGGGACGGTGGGCGCATCCACCAACGTGGTGGAGGCCAGCTGGCTGGCCCTGGTGGACAGCCTGGAGTATGGCGTACGCTGCCGGCCCACCGGGCCGGCCGCCACCTCCCGCCCGGGGACATCGGACGGAGCCACCCGCCCCGCCGGCGACGGGTGAGGGGCTCGGGACGCATGTCTCCGTTTTTCGTCACAGACGTTACAGCGTTCCCGCCGCCGCCCACGCCACCACCTGCGTGACCGACACCCGGATCAGCGGACAGCTCTCCAGGGCGGCGTTCCGGTACTGGGGATACCGGGCGCGCAGGGCGGCGATGGCCGCCCCGCGCTCGGCGGGGTCGTCGACCAGTCCCGCCCGGCCCCGCAGCTGCACCCACGCCAGACGGGTCCAGTCCTCATCGTAGCGGTCCACCACCAGGCACACGTCGGGGTGCCCCAGGAGGTTGCGAACGCGGCGCAGGCGCAGGGGCGCGACCCGTTTGGGCTTGACGTCCAGCGGTGTGTAGACGTCTCCGCCGTGGACGGCAAAGCAGACCGGCACCACGTGGGGCCGGCCGTCGCCGTCCACCGTGGCCAGGTGGCCCACCCGCTGGCTGTGCGCAAATGCCACCACCTTCTCTGACAGGACACCGGACACCGGCCCACCTCCTCCCGCCCCCTGCTACACTACCCGTAGCGAGGTGATGCCTGTGCACGTGGGCGTGGTCTTTCCCCAGACCGAGATCGGCACCGACCCCGGAGCCATCCGCGAGTTCGCCCAGGCCGTCGAGCGGATGGGCTACACCCACCTGCTGGTCTACGACCACGTGGTGGGCGCCCGCCCCGACCGCCTGGCCGCCCTGGGGTTTCGTCCGCCCTACACCTACCAGTCGCCCTTCCACGAACCGTTCGTCCTGTATGGCTACCTGGCCGCCGTCACCCGTACCCTGGAGCTGGCCACGGGCATCCTCATCCTCCCCCAGCGCCAGACGGTCCTGGTGGCCAAGCAGGCGGCCGAGGTGGATGTCCTCAGCGGCGGCCGCCTGCGGCTGGGGGTGGGGCTGGGGTGGAACCCGGTGGAGTACGAGGCCCTGGGCCAGCGCTTCTCCGACCGCGGGCGGCGGATGGAGGAGCAGGTGGCGTTGCTGCGCCGCCTGTGGACCGAGGAGCTGGTGGACTTTTCCGGCCGGTACCACACCGTGCGCGGGGCCGGACTGAACCCCCTGCCGGTCCAGCGCCCGATCCCCATCTGGATGGGCGGCGGCGCCGAGCCCGCCCTGCGCCGCATCGCCCGCCTCGCCGACGGCTGGATCCCGGAGGTGCGGCCGGAGCAGGACGCCGAGGCCGCCGTGGCGCGCATGCGCCAGTACCTGGCGGCCGCCGGGCGCGACCCGTCCCGCTTCGGTATCGAAGGGCGCATCCGCCTGGCGCGCACCCCGCGGGAGGAGTGGCCGCAGGCCGTGCAGATGTGGCAGCGCCTGGGCGCCACCCACCTGTCCGTGGACACCATGCGGGCCGGCCTCGCCGGCCC